>JBIIHV010000044.1:0-9522 GCA_044235415.1 Ilumatobacteraceae bacterium
GCCGCGCACGGCGGCGCGTTGAAATGCTGTTCGCCGATCCGGTGCCGACGATGTCGTGGATCAACCAGCGCCCGTTCGACGGCACGTTCCCCGACGCGTGGTTCAACGCGGAGATCGTGTCGCCGTGGCGGTCGAACGGCGTCCCGAGGTTCATCGCGGCCGCCGAGGTGGCGACGGGGGAGTTCTTCAACCCCGTCGTGCCGGAGGACCTCGCCGAGCGGCTCAGGTCGGTGGCGCCGTGACCGGGCGCAAGCCTGCGACGGACCGGACACTGGCCGCGAACGCCGACCCGGTGGATCGCACGTTCGACCCGGCCGACCTGGAGCGCGCCCGTCGCGGGTTCGTCGCGGCGCTCGACCCTCCGCGCATCGTCGACGACAAGGGAAGGACCGTGATCGACGCGACGCGGTACGACTTCCTCCGCGACGGACGGCCGCGGCCCGACACCGTCAACCCGCACCTCTGGCGGCACGCGCAGCTCGACGCGCACCACGGCCTCTTCCAGGTCGCCGGGTCCGTCTGGCAGGTCCGCGGCTACGACATCTCGAACGTCACGTTCATCCGCGGGCGATCGGGGTGGATCGTGGTCGACCCGCTCACCTCGGACCACACGGCGCGCGCAGCACTCGGGCTCGTGACGCGCGAACTCGGCGAGCGTCCGGTGACCGCGGTCATCTACACCCACTCCCATGCCGACCACTTCGGAGGCGTGCTCGGTGTGACGTCGAAGGAGGACGTCGCCGCGGGGCGGTGCCAGGTCATCGCGCCCGAGCACTTCCTGCGCGAGACGATCGGCGAAAACGTGATCGCCGGTCCGGCGATGGCGCGCCGCGCGACGTACCAGTTTGGACCGCTGCTGCCGCCCGGTCCCGACGCGCACGTCGACTGTGGGCTCGGCCCGTTCGTCCCCATCGGCGCGCCGACGCTGATTGCGCCGACCGTCGAGATCGTCGCGACCGGCACCGAGCTCGACGTTGACGGCGTCAGGATCTCGTTCCAGCTGACGCCGAACACCGAGGCGCCGGCGGAGATGAACTTCTTCTTCCCCGGGCTCGGCGCGCTCTGCATGGCCGAGAACTGCTCGCACACGATGCACAACCTCGTCCCGATCCGAGGGGCTCTCGTCCGCGATGCGCTGGCGTGGTCGAAGTACATCAACGAGGCGGCCGAGATGTACGCCGGGTCGACCGACGTGCTGTTCACGTCGCACAGCTGGCCGCGATGGGGCCGCGACGACGTCCGCGAGTTCCTCGTGCTGCAGCGCGACCTCTACAAGTGGATCCACGACCAGACGATGCGCCACGCCAACCACGGCCTGACCGCACTGGAGATTGCCGAACTGCTGGTGCTGCCCGAGGAGTTCCAGCGCCACGAGCACACGCGCGGTTTCTACGGCGACCTCGTGCACAACGCCAAGGCCGTGTACCAGCGCTACCTCAGCTGGTACGACGGAAACCCCGCGAACCTGCACCGACTGCCGCCCGCCGAGGCCGGGCGCCGGTACGTCGAGCTCGCGGGCGGAGCTGGCGCGCTGCTCGCCGCCGCGCGCCGCGCGTTCGACGACGGCGAGTACCGGTGGGTTGCGGAGCTCGTGAACCACCTCGTGTTCGCCGATCCGGGCAATGCGGAGGCGCGCAGCCTGCAGGCGGACGTGCTCGAGCAGCTCGGATACCAGGCCGAGTCGTCGACCTTCCGCAACGCCTACCTCACGGGTGCCCAGGAGCTGCGGGAGGGACCGCCGACGCCGACGAACGTCAACGTCCGCGGCAGGAACCTCGTCCGCGAGATGACCGTCGAACAGGTCTTTGACGCACTGGCGATCCGCGCCAAGTCGGAGGACCTCGGTGGGACGGCCGTGTCGGTGAACTGGGTCTTCACCGACCTGCCCGAGTCGGGCGACGGCCGGTGGTGCCTCGAGGTCTCGAATCGCACCCTGCACGCCACGAGGGGGCGCCTCAGGGAGGAGGCAGGGTGCACGGTGACGACGACCCGTCCCGCATTCCTCGAGATCGTCAGCCAGTCGACGACGTTCATGGACGCGCTCGCCGCGGGCGACGTCGCGCTGGAGGGCGATGCCGCGGCGCTGCTGGCGGTGTTCGGCAACCTGGATACCTTCATGGCCGGCTTCCCGATCGTCGAGCCGTAGCCGTGGCAGCCGCGGACATGGGGCAGACTCACCGGTGATGCTCGGCGCATTCGAACCCTGGCGCGACCCCGAGGTCGTGTCGGTCAACCGTCTGCCGATGCGCGCACCGCTGGTCGCGCACCCGTCGCCGGAGGGTGCGCGGGCGGGCGTCCGCGAGGCGAGCCCGTGGTTCCGTCCGTTGGGATCGGGATGGCGGATCGTGCGCCTCGCCCACCCGTCTCTCGTGCGCGCCGACCACCTCGTCGGCGACGGCGAGCACCCGACCTCGGTGCCGGGCAACTGGACGCTGGAGGGCCTGGGCGACGTACCCCACTACACGAACGTCCGGATGCCGTGGCCGGGCCTGCCGCCGGACCTACCGGATGAGCTGCCGACGGGCGTCTACACGAGCACCGTCGAGGTGCCGGCGTCGTGGGACGGGAGGCGCACCGTGCTGCACGTCGGGGGCGCCGAGAGCGTGCACGCGGCGTGGGTCAACGGCACATTCGCGGGATACGGCACCGACAGCCGCCTCGCGAGCGAGTACGACGTCACCGGGCTGCTCCGTCCGGGTGCCAACCGCATCGCGATCGTGGTCGTCCGCTGGTCCGCGCAGAGCTACCTCGAGGACCAGGACCAGTGGTGGATGGCGGGTCTCCACCGCGAGGTCGTGCTGGAGTCGCGTGCGCCGGTGCACGTGCGACAGGTGCGCGTGGTGGCCGAGCCGATCGAACGCGTGCCGGAGGACCGGTGCAGGGGGTCGCTGTCGGTCTCGGTTGAGATCGAGGCGCACGGCGCGCTCGCCGAGGGCTGGTCCGTTGCGCTGCAGCTCGAGGACCTCGACGGCAATCCGGTCGGTGATGCACGGCGCGCGGACGTCCCGTGGCGCACAGATCCCTATGTCTTCGCCGGCCGCGTGGCATCGGCGTCGTGGGAGGTTGGCGGCGTTGCGCCGTGGTCGGCCGAGTCCCCCGTGCGATACCGGGTGATGGCGTCCCTCGTCGCGCCGGACGGCGCACCGACCGAGCACGTCGCGGTGACCACCGGCTTCCGTCGCGTCGAGATCACGGACGGACAGCTGCGGGTGAACGGGCGCCGGATCATGGTGCAGGGCGTCAACCGGCACGATCAGCATCCCGTCCGTGGCAAGGCGGTGACCGTCGACGACATGCGCGACGACCTCCTCGCCATGAAGCGGCTCAACGTGAACGCCGTGCGCTGCAGCCACTACCCGAACGACCCGCGCTTCCTGGACCTCTGCGACGAGCTGGGCTTCTGGGTGGTCGACGAGGCGAACGCCGAGTCGCACGCCTTCAACACCAGCCTGTGCCACGACCCCCGGTACCGGGCGACGTGGCTGGCGCGTGTCTCGCGGATGGTCGAGCGCGACTGGAACCACCCCAGCGTGGTGATGTGGTCGCTCGGCAACGAGGCCGGATACGGCGCCGTCCACGACGCGGCCGCGGGCATGGTGCGCGCGCTCGACCCGACGCGCCCGCTGCACTACGAGCCTGCGGTGTTCCACACGAACTGGATCGACGGTGGACTGCCGGCGACCGACGTGGTCTGTCCGATGTACGCGGACATCGCGTCGATCCAGCGCTACGACGCCGACCCTGCAGCCGTTCGCCCGCTCATCCTGTGCGAGTACAGCCATGCAATGGGCAACTCCAACGGCTCGCTCGCCGACTACTGGGACGCGTTCCGCGCGGGCCGGCTGTTGCAGGGCGGTTTCGTGTGGGAGTGGAAGGACCACGGCATCGAGCAGCGCCAGCCGGACGGCAGCGTCCGGCTCGCCTACGGCGGCATGTTCGGCGACGAGCCGAACGACGCGAACTTCGTGGCCGACGGGATCATGGCGTCGTACCTCGAGCCGCATCCGGGCGCGAACGAGCTGGCGTGGGTGCAGCGGCCGGTGGCGGTCGAGCTCGTGCAGGACCGGCTCGCCGTGTCGAACAGGCAGTCATTCACCGACCTGTCGGGACTCGCGGCACGCTGGGCGCTCGCGGTCGACGGCGAGCGGGTGGCCGAAGGCGAGCTCGACGTGCCGCACGTGGCGCCGGGCGGGACCGTGCACGTCGACGTGCCGGGCGCCGAACGTCCCGCGGGAGAGACGGTGCTCAGCGTGACGTGGCGGACGCGAGAGGCCACCCCGTGGGCTGCGGCCGGCCACGTCGTCGCGTGGGACTGGATGCTCCTGTCCCCGGGGGTCCCGCGGTCCGGTCATCTCGCGTCGACGACGCCCACGGCCGCATCCCTGCCGGCGCCCGATCTGCACCTGTGGCGGGCACCGACCGACAACGACGGCTTCAAGCTGCTGGCGTCGACGACGTGGACGTCGGGCAGCTCGCTCGGCCGGTGGCGCAGCCAGCGCCTCGACGGCGATCCGGCCTCGCTCGTCGCACACGAGATCGTGCGGACCGACCTTGACGACGGTTCGGTGCGCTGGGCCGTCCGCGTCGACGTGCCGGACGATCTCGCCGACCTCCCGCGCGTCGGCGTGCAGTTCGCCGTGCCGTCCCGCTTCACGAGGCTTGCGTGGTACGGGCTCGGACCGCACGAGAACTACCCCGACCGCCGCTCGTCGGCGGTGCTCGGGACGTGGGAGGGCGAGCCGGACGTCCTGCCGTACCTGGTTCCCCAGGAGCACGGCCTCCGCACCGGCGTCCGTTGGATGGAGCTGCGCGATCCGGGTACCGGAGAGGCCATCCGCATCTCGGCAGACGGCGATCCTCTGGCGATGTCGGTGCTGCGACACACCGACGACGAGCTCGCGTCCGCCCGCCATGCTGCCGACCTCTCGACGGGGGACGAGCTCATCGTGCACGTCGACGCGGCACACCGCGGGGTCGGGACGGCAAGCTGCGGACCCGACGTGCTCGAGCGGTACCGGATTGCGTCCGGCCGCTACGAGTGGTCGTTCACCGTGTCGTCGGTCCGGTAGGCGCGGCCCGTCGGCCGCACCACCCAGCCCGGCACGCTCGCGCCCGCCTCGCACAGCGCGACGACGCAGCCGCCGAAGCCGCCTCCGGTCATGCGGGCACCGAACACGCCGGGCAGCGACGCGAGCGCAGCGACGGCGTCGTCCATCTCGCGCGTCGAGGTGCCGAAGTCCCCGGCCAGGCTGCGGTGCCCGTCCAACATGAGCGTCCCGGCATCGGCGAACCGGCGGTCGGTGAGTGCCTCGGCGAAGGCCTTCACGCGTGCGTTCTCGGTGACCACGTGGCGCGCCCGTCGGCGCACGACGGGGTCGGCGATCGACTCGGCGTCGGAGGGTGCGGCGAGTCGGAGGGGTCCGATCTCGGCCTCGGCGCGCGCGCACTCGGCGACGCGATCGGCATAGGCGGAACCCTCGAGCGTGCGCGGCGCGACGAAGCGCACCACCACCGAGACCTCCGGCGGGACCGGCAGGTGGCGAACCTCGAGCGTGTGGCAGTCGATCAACGTCGCATGGCCCTCGGTCGCGGACGCGATGCACAGCTGGTCCATGATCCCCGTCGGCACCCCGGTTGCGGCGAACTCGGCACGCCTGGCAGCCATGGCCAGCGCGGTGGGTTCGGGGTCTGCGCCCAGCGCGAGGGCCGTGGCGACGAGCAGCGCCGCACTCGACGACAGTCCACTGCCGATCGGAATCGTCGTCGTGACGGAGCCCTCGATCCCGACGGTCGAACCCAGTTCGCGCGCCATCGCCGCGACGTAGCGGGCCCATCGGGGCTCGATGGACGACGGGTCGACGGCCACGGGCAGCGGTACCGACGCCGGTGCAGGTTCGTCGGACGAGTCGAGGTCGATGCGGCCGTCGCACGGGCGTCCCTCGATGACGGTCCAGCGGTCGATGGCCATCGGTAGGACGAGCCCACCGGTGTAGTCGGTGTGGTCGCCGATCAGGTTGACGCGCCCCGGGGCTCGTACGACGACACGGGTCACGGCGTGCAGTGTGCCACGCAAGCGCGGAATCGGGACGAAGGTGCGGACGGCGCGTCCGTAGATTCGCCGGCGTGGTGCGGCGTGCGGCGAGGGGCGTCGCCGCCGCGACGACGGTGGTCGCCATCGTTGCGATGCTCGTCGCGGCGGTCGTGGCGACCGTCGACGTGCGATGGACGACGGGCGACGGGATCGCCGACGGTGCTGTCGCGTCCGAGGGACGGTCGCAGGTGCCGGTGTCGCCGACGGTTGTCTCGGTCGAGGGTCCGGTGGGTCCGCGTGGGGTGTCCGGTCCCGAGGGGCCCGTCGGGCCGCGTGGGGTGTCCGGTCCCGAGGGGCCCGTCGGGCCGCGTGGGGTGTCCGGTCCCGAGGGGCCCGTCGGGCCGCGTGGGGTGTCCGGTCCCGAGGGGCCCGTCGGGCCGAGGGGGCCCGGTGGTCCGGTCGGTGCAACAGGTCCCTCCGGGCCGCAGGGTTCCACAGGTCCACCCGGTCCCGTCGGGCCGAAGGGCGACACGGGCCCCCAGGGAGCGCCCGCACCGTCGTGGTACGGCTCGTTCTATGACACGACCACGCAAACGGCGCCCGCCAACACCGCCACGGCGATGCGGCTCAACGAAACCGCGCTCAGCAACGGCGTCTCGATCGTTGGCGGTACGTCCATCTCGTTCGCGAACGCCGGCATCTACGACATCCAGTTCTCTGCACAGATGCGCAAGGACTCGGCGTCATCGGCACAGCTGGACATCTGGCTCCGATTGACGCGGGGCGGATCGACCTCCGACGTGCCCGATTCGAACACCGCGGTGCTCCTCGGCCAGTCGAGGAAGTTCGTTGCAGCCTGGGACTTCATGGTCTCCGTGCAGGCGGACGACAAGTACGAACTGATGTGGTCGACCGACGACCCGACGATGGTGGTGCTCTACCAGCCGCCGCAGACCGGGCCGGTCCGGCCCGCGACGCCGTCGCTGATCGTCAGCGTCGTGCAGGCCGGTTGAGGCGCCGGTGGCGGATCGTGTGCCCGACGATCTGCAGCCCGTAGCGGATGCTGTTCACGTGGCTGATCTCCTCGCCGTAATAGGTCGGGATCGGCACCTCCGCGAACCGCCTCCCTGCGGCGAGCAGCTGAAGGATGATCTGCGTGTCGAAGTCGAACTCGTCGGAATTGGCGTGGAAGTCGACCGATCGCAGCGCGGACACCAGATACGCGCGGTAGCCGGTGTGCCACTCGCTCAGGCGCGCACCGGTCAGTGCGTTCTGCAGGGTGGTCAGGGCGATGTTCCCCGCGAACTTGTAGAGGGGCATGCCGCCGCGCAGTGCGTCGAGTCGCCGCATCATCCGCGAGGCGAGCACCGCGTCGGCGTCCCCGCGGTCCAGCGGCGCCACCACCTCCCCGAGGCGCTCGGGGGCGTACTGACCGTCGCCGTGCAGCAGCACGACGGCGTCCATGCCGTTGTCGATCGCCCACTGGTAGCCGTGCTTCTGGTTGCCGCCGTAGCCGAGGTTGACGGGGTGGCGGATCACCGTGATCGGAAGCGACGACGTCGACTGGTACTGCACCACGGCATCGTGCGTCCCGTCGGTGCTGGCGTCGTCGCAGACGAGCACCGAGGCGATGCGGGGCACGAAGGCGGCAGGGATCCGGTCGAGAACCTCACGGAGGGTCGCCTCCGCGTTGTACGCCACTACCACCACGGCGATGCGGAGCGGTGCCACGCGCGGACCTAGTCCCAGAACGTCTTGGTGGGCACGTTGCACGGCCCGAGGTCGTAGATCGTGCCGGTCGCATCGTCGAAGACGACGGGCGTCATGTCGGGGATGTTGTCCTGCACCTGGAAACCCTTGTACCACACGGCGTAGCGGTGTCCGCAGGTGCGCGGCTCGTCCGGCTGCCACGGATCGAAGATGGGCCATGCATCGACGGCCGCTGCGAGCTGCTGTGGCGCGTTGCTGAACAACCCGCCGGTGTCGGGCAGGGTGCGGGCTGCGCGGTGCAGGTCGAGGTTGCGGAAGCCCGCGGTCGACATGTGGCGGCCGTCGCGTCCGAACGCGACCGCGTCGCGGACGGAGACGGTGGCGTGCACCGCGAGGAGCAGTGCAGCGGCACCGACCGCCGCGACCGCCGGTCGGCGCAGCCCGGCGAGGGCCCGGTCGGCCACGACGACGAGGGCGACCACCAACGGAGCGAGCACGGGCGACATCATCCGCGTGTCGAGGAGCCCGAGCTCCACGTTGACGAACCGCCACGCGGAGAACGCGAGGTAGATGACGACCGTGCCCCCTGCCGCTGCGACCGTGGCGAGAGCGGCACCGTGGCCGCTGCTGCGCCGACGGGCCAGCAGCCAGCCTGCGGCACCGGCGGTGCCGAGCAGCACGATGGCGACCGCCGCGCCGCGCGCGGAGAACGGGTAGTCGGACCACTGCTGCCACTGCATGGCGTCGAACGGCTGTGCGCTGGCGAAGCCACCGAGGGTTGCGGCGCCGTTCAGGGTCGCGTCGAGCAGCGTGCCACCCCCGGCCTGGCGGGCGCCGGTGAGCGTGCCGTCGATGCGCTCGTTGCGGGCGAGCCACCACCAGGCCACGGGCAGCGAGGCGACGAGGGCGGCGCCGTTCAGTGCCGTCGCCCGCAGCCATCCCCGGGCGTCCCGGTCGGCCAGCAACGAGCCCGCCGCGATCGGCGCGGCGAAGACCGGGCCGACGTATCGGACAAGGAACATCGCGGCGAAGAGCGCGGCCAGCACGGGGTACTTGACGGCGTGCCGGACTCCGAGCCCGACCGCCATGGCGCCCATCACGACCGCGATGAAGGCGGGTTCGCTCCAGGCCATGGACCACTGCCACAGGAGGGCGGGGCTCACCGCGACGGCGACGGCGGCCACCGCCGTCGCGGTGCGCGAAGCCACGCGCCGCACGATGAGGGCGGTGCACGCGACGGTTGCGACGGCTGCCGCGAGGTTGGCGATGAGCAGCGACCAGTTCGTCGGGGCGCCGAGCCGCCGCAGCCCCGCGAGGAGTGCGGAGTAGCCCGGGGGGCGGATGGTCATGGGCCGTGCGGTGACGTCGAGCACGCCGCGTCCGTCCGCGAGGGACCTCGACGCGGCGACGTAGTCGGCGGAGTCCCAGCTCCAGCTGACGCCGCTGCGGTTCGCGACGAGCACGAGGACTGCGGCGATCGTGCAGGCGGTGACGGGAGCCACGAGGCCCGCGGACATCCGGCGAAGCGCGACCATGTGCACGGTGTGAGGCTACAAATGTTCCTAGTCGTGCTCGGTGGCGCTCCCGCGCGTGGAACCGCACCGTCCGACCCGAATCGCATATCGGACCGATCGGGTTGGCAAGTATCCTGACGGCTCCATGTGTGACCGCACCTCCATGTTCCGTACCGCATCAATCGCCGCGTGGTCGCTCGTCCTTGCCTCCTGTTCGGGGTCCATCGGCAGCGGATCGAGCGGATTCGACTACGAGTGTCCCGAGGG
>JBIIHV010000045.1:0-9494 GCA_044235415.1 Ilumatobacteraceae bacterium
GCGTCGCTCGACGAGTGGCTCCGACGCGCGGGTGTCGCCGGCATCTCGGGGGTCGACACGCGCCGCCTCACGCGCATCCTGCGCGACCACGGATCGGTGGCGGGCGCCTTCGGCACCGCGCCGCACGACGTGCTCCTCGCGGCGGCGATGGCCGAGCCGGGCACGGCGGGAATCGACCTCGTCGCGCAGGTGTCCGTCCGCGATCCCTACGTCGTGGGCGAGGGGCCGCGGCGGGTCGTTGCGTACGACTTCGGCATCAAGCGCACCATCCTCGACTGCCTCGCGCCGATCGCCACGGTGACCGTCGTGCCGCACTCCACGCCGGCCGACGAGGTGATCGCGATGCGGCCCGACGGCGTGTTCCTCTCCAACGGTCCCGGCGACCCCGGGATGGTCGGCGGAGCCCCGGCCACGATCCGCGCGCTCCTCGACGCCGACGTCCCCGTCTTCGGCATCTGCCTCGGGCACCAACTCCTCGCGCTGGCGCTCGGGGGGCGAACGTTCAAGTTGCCGTTCGGGCACCACGGCGCGAACCACCCGGTCCGTAACCTGGCCACTGGCGCGGTGGAAATCACGAGTCAGAACCACAACTTCTGCGTCGAGGCGTCGAGCCTCGGGGGGACGGTGGCCGTGACGCACCTCAACCTCAACGACGGGACGAACGAGGGGATGCGCGTCGCGGATGCACGGGCCTTCTCGGTCCAGTACCACCCGGAGGCGGGCCCGGGACCGCACGATTCGCGGTACCTCTTCGCCGAGTTCGACCGTCTCATGGGGAGTCGCTGATGCCGCGCCGCGACGACATCGAGACGATCCTGATCATCGGCTCCGGCCCGATCGTGATCGGACAGGCGTGCGAGTTCGACTACTCCGGGACGCAGGCGTGCCGGGTCCTGCGGGACGAGGGCTACCGGGTCGTGCTGGCCAACTCCAATCCCGCGACGATCATGACCGATCCCGACTTCGCGGACCGGACGTACATCGAGCCGTTGACCGCGGATGTGCTCGAGGCGATCATCGCCAAGGAGCGACCGGACGCGGTGCTGCCCACGCTGGGCGGCCAGACCGCACTCAACCTGGCGATGGAGCTGCACGCACGGGGGTCGGTGGGCGTGCCCGCGACGCCCGAGCTCATCGGGGCGAACGCCGAGGCGATCGCGACGGCGGAGGACCGCGAGAAGTTCAAGGAGGCGATGATCGAGATCGGGCTCGCGGTTCCCGCGAGTGGCGTGGCCCATACCGCCGAGGAGGCCGAGGACGTGCTGGCGGGGCTCGGCCTGCCCGTCATCATCCGCCCCGCGTACATCCTCGGCGGACGCGGCACGGGGATCGCCTCGACGCACGACGAGTTCCGCAGGATCGTCCGCAACGGCCTGGATGCGAGCCCCATCGGCGAGGTGCTCATCGAGCGGTCCATCGCCGGGTGGAAGGAGTACGAGCTCGAGGTGATGCGCGACCGCGCCGACAACTGCGTCATCATCTGCTCGATCGAGAACCTCGATCCCATGGGCGTCCACACCGGCGACTCGATCACGGTGGCGCCGGCGATGACGCTCTCGGACGTCGAGTACCAGCGGATGCGGGACGCGGCATTCGCGTGCATCCGCCGGGTCGGCGTGGAGACGGGCGGGTCCAACGTCCAGTTCGCGGTCGACCCGCGGACCGGCGAGCAGGTCGTCATCGAGATGAACCCCCGCGTCTCGCGGTCGTCGGCGCTGGCCTCGAAGGCGACGGGCTTCCCGATCGCGAAGATCGCGGCGAAGCTCTCGGTCGGCTACACCCTCGACGAGATCCCGAACGACATCACGCGCATGACACCGGCATCGTTCGAGCCGACGATCGACTACGTGGTGACGAAGATCCCGCGGTGGGCCTTCGAGAAGTTCCCCGGTGCACCGCCGCACCTCGGCACCCAGATGCAGTCGGTCGGCGAGGCGATGGCGATCGGCCGCACGTTCGCCGAGAGCCTGCAGAAGTGCCTGCGGTCGCTCGAGCTCGGCCGTCTCGGTCTGAACGCCGATCCGGCCGAGCGCGCGCTCGCATCCCGGACGGACGACGACCTGCTCGCGGCGATCGGTACCGCAACCCCCGACCGCATCTTCGAGGTCGGCGAGCTCCTCCGCCGCGGCATGTCGACGGAGTCGGTGCACGCGGCGTGCCGGATCGACCCCTGGTTCCTGGAGCAGATGCGGGCCATCACCGATCTGCGCGGGAAGATCGAGGCGGCCGGACCCGGCAGCCTCGACCGGCGTGCGTGGCGGCGTGCGAAGCAGATGGGCTTCTCGGATGCGCAGATCGCCCACCTCTGGTCCGTGTCCGAGGACGACGTCGCGGCCGAGCGCCGCGCCGCGGGAGTGGAGGTCGTCTACAAGTCGGTCGACACGTGCAGTGCCGAGTTCGCCGCAGAGACGCCGTACCTGTACTCCGCGTGGGAGGACGAATCGGAGGTGCGTCCGTCTCCCGTCCCCCGGGTGATCATCCTCGGCTCGGGTCCGAACCGGATCGGCCAGGGCATCGAGTTCGACTACTGCTGCGTGCACGCGAGCTTCGCCCTGCGGGACGCGGGATACGAGACGGTGATGGTCAACTGCAACCCCGAGACGGTGTCGACCGACTACGACACGTCCGACCGCCTCTACTTCGAGCCGTTGACGCGCGAGGACGTGCTGCACGTCATCGAGGCGGAGCGGCGCGCATCCGGGCTCGACCCCAAGGTGATCGTGTCGCTCGGCGGGCAGACGCCGTTGAAGCTCGCGTCCGTCCTTCCGCCGGAGCTCGTCGCGGGCACGCCCCCGGCGGCGATCGACATGGCGGAGGACCGTGAGAAGTGGAACGCGCTGTGCGCGTCCCTCGGCATCCCGCAGCCCCCTGGCGGCACGGCCTTCGATGCCGACGGCGCGCGGGCGGTGGCGGCGCGGGTGGGATTTCCGGTGCTCGTCCGTCCGAGCTACGTGCTCGGCGGCAGGGCCATGCGGATCGTGCACGACGAGGGCGAGCTGGACGCGGCGATGGCCGAGCTCGGCGAGATGGGGTCGCTCGGCAGGGAGGGAGGGCTCTCGTCCAGCCGTCCGGTCCTCATCGACCGGTTCCTCGACGACGCCACGGAGGTGGACGTCGACGCCATCCGTGACGCGACCGGCGAGGTGCTGATCGGCGGGATCATGGAGCACGTCGAGCAGGCGGGGGTCCACAGTGGGGACTCGGCGTGCGCGATTCCCCCGCCGACGCTGCAGCCGTGGGAGACCGAGGCCCTGGGCGCGTACACGCGGGCCATCGCCGGTGCACTCGGCGTGGTCGGCCTGATCAACGTGCAGTACGCGATCGCGGGCGGACAGGTCTACGTGATCGAGGCGAATCCGCGCGCGAGCAGGACGGTGCCGTTCGTCGCAAAGGCGACCGGAGTGCCGCTGGTCAAGGTGGCGTCGCGCGTGATGCTGGGCGCGTCGCTCGCGGAGCTGCGAACCGAGGGGCTGCTCCGCGAGCCGGCGACCGGATTCGTCTCGGTCAAGGAAGCCATGCTGCCGTTCTCCCGGTTCCCCGGCGTGGACACGGCCCTCGGGCCCGAGATGCGGTCGACCGGCGAGGTGATGGGGATCGCCCGGACCTTCGGCCGGGCCTTCGTCACGGCGCAGGCCGCGGTCGGTCTCGTCCTGCCGTCGGACGGAATGGTGTTCCTCTCGCTCGCCGATCGCGACAAGGCGGGCGGGCTGATCGTGGCGCGCAGGTTGCGCGAGCTCGGCCTCGGCATCGCCGCGACTCGTGGCACCGCGGACTACCTCGCACGGTTCGGCCACCGCGTCGACCGGACGGTGGCGAAGGTCTCGGAGCGCGGCGCGACGGCCGACGACGCCGTGGACCTCATCGCACGGGGCGACGTGGCGTTCGTGATCAACACGCCCCAGGGGCGTGGAGCGCAGACGGACGGCGAGGCGATTCGCCGCGCGGCAAACGTGCACCGTGTCCCGTCGGTGACGACGCTCCGTGCGGCGCTCGCGCTGGTGCAGGGCTACGCGGAGCGCGGCGACGAGCCGGTGGAGGTCGTCGCGCTGCAGGACTACCACGCGCGATGACCACGTTCGCCGTCGGGCGCGTCAGCCTGCGCGGTCCGGTCATGACGGCGGCAGGCACCGCGGGAACCGGCACCGAGCTCGCCGCATTCGGGAGACTCGACGAACTCGGCGCCGTCGTCGTGAAGTCGCTGGCGCCGTACCCGTGGGAGGGGAACCCGTCGCCCCGGCTGGCCGGCGTACCCGGCGGCATGGTGAACGCCGTCGGGCTCTCGGGGCCCGGCATTCCGCACTGGATCGAGCGCGATCTGCCCCTCCTCGAGCGCGAGGGCGCAACCGTCGTCGCGAGCGTGTGGGGCAGGTCGGCCGACGAGTACGAGGACGCCGCCGACCTGTTGGCGGCCGTCTCCGCGCGGATCGCCGCGGTCGAGGTCAACCTGTCGTGTCCCAACCTGTCGTCGGGGCACGGCACCTCCCACGCCATGTTCGCCCATGATCCGGCGATGTCGGCGGAGATCGTCCGGCGGATGGCCCGTGCGGGTCTTCCGGTGTGGGCGAAGTTGAGCCCCAACACGGACCGGCTGGTCGAGGTGGCGCGTGCGGTGGCAGGTGAAGGGGCCGATGCGGTGACGCTCGTCAACACGGTCCGTGGAAGGGCGGTCGACCCCCGGACGGGTGCAGCGCTCCTCGGCGCGGGGAGCGGCGGCGTGTCGGGGCGCGCGATTCATCCCGTCGCGCTCCGGGCGGTTGCGGAGGTGCGGGCGGCGCTGCCCGACCTCGCCATCGTCGGCGCCGGCGGCGTCGTCGACGCCGACTCGGCACTCGCCATGCTCCGAACCGGGGCGGACGCGGTGCAGGTCGGCACGGCGACCTTCGCGGATCCCCGCGCACCGTGGCGGATCCAGCGCGGCGTCCTTCGTGCACTGCACCGGCATCCGCTCGGTGCACGCGGACGAAACCGGGCCTGACGCCCTCGGTAGCATCGCGTCGTGCCCGGACGAGTCCTCGACGATCTGTCGGCGCTCAGGTCTGCGATCACGGATCGCATCGAGGGTGTCCGGGACGGCGCAATCGGACTGGGCGAGGCCCTCCATCCGTTGGACGGCGACTCGGTGGACGCGCTCGCGTCCCGGTTCGTGTACGTGGTGAAGGTCGTCGAGGCCGTACCGGGCGTCGGGAAGGTCCGCGCGCGACGCGCACTCGAGTCGGTGGGGCTCGGCGAGCGCGACCGCGTTGGGGACCTGTCCGTCGACGTCCGTGCAGCGCTGCTGCGGGAGTTGGCGTGACCGAACCGCTCATCGTCGTCGTCTCGGGACCCGGTGGCGTCGGCAAGAGCACCATCGTCGGCCAGCTGGTGCAACGGGATCCCCGGCTCTGGCTCAGCAGGTCGTGGACGACGCGCGATCGCCGGCAGGGTGAACCCGACGACGCATATGTCTTCGTCGACCGCGAGGCGTTCGAGCGGCGCGTTTCCGCAGGTGGGTTTCTCGAATGGACGGAGTTCCTCGGCAACCTCTACGGCACGCCCGATCCAGAGGCCCCAGCGGGGTGCGACATCGTGCTGGAGATCGAGGTCGATGGCGCGCAGCAGGTGAAGCGGCGGCACCCCGGCGCCCTGATGCTCTTCGTCCTCCCACCGACGCGGTCCGAGCAGGAGGTGCGCCTGCACCGCCGGGGGGATCCGGATCACAAGGTGGCCGAGCGGCTCCGCAAGGCGGAGGAGGAGGAGCCCGTCGGCAGGGCGATCGCCGACCACGTCATCGTCAACTCTGACCTGGATGCCACGGTGGATGAGATGCTCGACCTGATCCATCGGGCACGGCGGTCCCGGACGGTAGGCTGACGTCCTGCCCGGAGGGAGTGCCGTGAACCAGCCCGACACCATGATGACGCCGCCCGTCGAGAGCCTGATGGGTCGGACCCACTCGAAGTTCGCACTGGTGACCCTGTCGGCGCGACGCGCCCGCGAGATCACCTCGTATTTCAAGGAATTGGGACTGGGCAACTCCATCCAGGTGCCGCCCCTGGTGAGCTCCGTGGCCCGCAAGCCCCTGTCGATCGCCTTCGAGGAGATCGCCGCCGACAAGGTGTCGGCCAAGCCGGTGGAACTGGCGCTGCCCGAGGAGTCGCTCGACCTCCCGACGGGCGAAGAGACGATCGCCGACGCCGACGCTGAGTAATCTCGGCGTGGTCCCCGGGACGGGGGCTCCACCGACGATGGGAGCAGGAGTGCGCGCGTATACCTTCACCTCCGAGAGCGTCACGGAGGGCCATCCGGACAAGATGGCGGACCAGATCTCCGACGCCGTGCTCGACGCCCTGCTCGCGGAGGACCCCGAGAGCCGTGTGGCGTGCGAGACCTTGTTGACCACGGGGTTGTGCGTCGTGGCGGGTGAGATCACGACCAAGGGCTACGTCGACATCCCCAAGCTGGCGCGGGACACCATCAAGGAGATCGGCTACGACAACGCGCTGTACGGCTTCGACGGGGGGACGTGCGGCGTCATTACCTCCATCGACCCGCAGAGCTCCGACATTGCGCAGGGCGTGGACCGCAGCGAGGAGACGAGGGCTCAGGGGGAGCGCGACCGGCTCGACCTCCAGGGTGCCGGCGACCAGGGGATGATGTTCGGGTACGCGTGCGACGAGACCGACGCACTGATGCCCCTGCCCATCTGGGTGGCGCACCGCATGGCGGAGCGCCTGTCCGAGGTCCGGAAGTCGGGCGCGGTGCCCTATCTCCGTCCTGACGGCAAGACGCAGGTGACCTTCGACTACGAGGATGGGCGCCCGGTGCGGCTCCGGACCGTCCTCGTCTCGACGCAGCACGCGGAGAACGTCGATCGCGACACCGTCATCAGGCCCGATCTCATCGAACAGGTCATCAGGCCGGTCATCCCCGAGCGGTTTGCGGGCGACGACTATGCGGTGCACGTGAACCCGACCGGCGAGTTCGTCAAGGGTGGGCCGCACGCGGACACCGGCCTCACCGGACGCAAGATCATCGTCGACACGTACGGCGGCATGGGTCGCCATGGTGGCGGCGCGTTCAGCGGGAAGGACCCCTCGAAGGTCGACCGCTCGGCCGCGTATGCGGCGCGCTGGGTGGCGAAGCACGTCGTCGCGGCGGGTGCCGCACGCCGCTGCGAGGTGCAGGTGGCGTATGCGATCGGCATGGCCCGGCCGGTGAGCATCCTCGTCGAGACCTTCGGCACCGCAACGGTCGACGAGGCGCGCATCGCGGCGGCCGTCGAGCAGGTCTTCGACCTCCGCCCGGCTGCCATTGTCCGTGACCTCGACCTGAAGCGGCCGATCTACCGGCGCACGGCGGCGTACGGGCACTTCGGCCGTAGCGGCGCCGAGTTCACCTGGGAGTCGCTGTCGCGGCTGAAGGAGTTCTCGGCGGCGGTCGGCCTCTGACCGGACGCGTCGTCCGGGTCCTGCCCGACGTCGCGGGACTCGACCGTTCGTTCGACTATCTCGCAGACGACGGCGTCGCCGTGGGCGACCTCGTTCGGGTTCCCCTCCATGGGCGGCGCGTCACGGGTTGGGTGCTCGAGGTCGGCGACACATCGACCGGCTTCGCCGCGGTCGACGCATCGCGGCTTGCTCGCGTGGAGCGCAGACTTTCGTGCGGGCCGAGTCCGGAGATCGTGGATCTGAGTGCGTGGGTCGCGGCGAACTGGGCGGGGCCGCGACGCGCGGTGCTGGTGTCGGCGAGCCCCGAGGGACGGGTGCCCCGGCTGGGCCCGCCGTCCCGCCGGGCCGTGCCCGATGGCTCGGGGTTCTCCGTGTCGCTCCTGCGTCGCGGGCCGCTCGTCGACCCGGTGACGGTCGTGCGCTCGTCGCTCCGGCACGGGCCGCTGGTGGTGGTGGTGCCGACGATCGGTGTGGCTCGTCGCATCGCCGCGTCGATGAGGTCGGACGGCGCGTCGACGGTGCTCGCATCGCAGTCGTGGACCGGCGCTGCGGCTGGCGTGGATGTCGTGGTCGGTGCGCGCTCCGCGGTCCTCGCGAGCGCCCCGGAGATCGGCGCACTCGTGGTGATCGACGAGCACGACGACGCGCTCCAGGAGGAACGCTCTCCGACGTGGCACGCGAGGGACGTGGCGGTCGAGCGGGCGCGGCGCCTGGGGATCCCCGTGGTGCTGCACTCGCCGGTGCCGAGCCTCGCGTCGCTCGCCGTCGCGTCGCCGGACGTCGCGCACGACGAGCGGGACGCCTGGCCCGAGGTGTCCGTGATCGAACGCGAAGGCTCGTCGCTCGTGACCGCGCCGTTGTCCGAGGCGGTGCGCGACCGGTCGAGGCGCGTGCTGTGCATCGTGAACACCAAGGGCAGGTCGCGGCTGCTCGCGTGCGGAGCGTGCCGCTCGCTGGCGACCTGCGAGCACTGCGAGGCCGCCGTGTCGCAGTCGGATGCCGGCGAGTTCGCGTGCGGCAGGTGCGGCGCCCGACGGCCCCCGGTGTGCCGTCGGTGCGGTGGGTCCAAGATGGCGAACCTTCGTCCGGGTGTCTCGCGGATCGTGGAGGAACTGGCCGCCGCCAGCGGCGGCAGGGAGGTCGCCGAGATCCGTGCCAATGGGGACGTCGGAGGGGCCGCGATCCTGGTCGGTACGGAGGCGGCGCTCCACCGACGCGCGGACGTCGACTCGGTCTGGTTCCTCGACGCCGACCAGGAGCTCACCGCTCCCCGCTACCGCGCGGTGGAGTCGTTCCTGGGGTCGGTCGTCAGGGCGGCGAGGTTGGTGGGCCGTGGCGGCACCGTGGCGATCCAGTCCGTCGATCCGTCGTCGCCGGTGCTGGCGGCGCTCGCCGCGCGCGACGTGGATGCACTGGCCGAACGCGAGCAGGGGGTCCGCCGTGCGCTCGGCCTGCCGCCGTTTGGCGTGCTCGCTCGGGTGGTGGGTGACGTCCCGCTTCCCGAACCGAGCCTCGGCGCGATCGCTACCGCCGTCGGACCGCACGAGGTCCTCATCAAGGGCGCGTCGCGGCCGGACGTGCTGCAGATGGTCGCCCAGATGCGCGGGTCGGGCCGGATCAGGGCGTACCTGGATCCTCCACGGGTGTGAGGGAGACCCGCAGGATCCGAAAGCCTCGCTTGCTTCCGGTGCGCTCGACCGTACGTCCATTCGCCGCGAGGTCTGCGGCGAGCGAGTCGGCGCCGAGGTGGCGCGAGACCACGAGCCACGCTGCCCCTCGGTCGGCGAGTCGTCCGGTCGCGTCGAGCAGCATCCGCAGCATCGCCTCGCGGCCGATCCGTGCGGGTGGGTTCGACGCGATCATGTCGAAGCGCAGGTCCGGGGGGAGCGTCTCGGGTCCGACGACGCGGATGCGTGCGAGTCCGTTGCGGCGGGCGTTGGTCGAGGCGAGGGTGCGCGCGCGCTCGTTGACATCGGTCGCCCACACCGTCGCCGTCGGCTCCCGCGAGGACAGCACCATGGCGATGGGTCCCCAGCCGCACCCAAGGTCGAGGCACGTGGAGTTCGG
>JBIIHV010000046.1:0-9464 GCA_044235415.1 Ilumatobacteraceae bacterium
CGCCGCGACCGTCGTGAGCCGCTCGTCGAAGGTCTCGACCGGCACGCCGACGACCCTAGCGATGGCACCGGCTTCGTCGATGGCGGCCTTCGCGGCAGGGCCCACGTCGCCGGCGAGCGTGAGCGGGAGGCCAACGACGACGAGCACCGCCTCGTACTCCGAGACGATCGCGGCGATCGCCGCATGGTCAGCCGCGCGCGTTCCCGCACGCCGGATGACCGTCAGCGGGGTGGCGATCGTGCCCGATGCGTCGCTCACGGCGACGCCGATCCGCTTGGAGCCGAGATCGATGCCGACGACCCGCATCTAGCGGGCGGCCGCCCGCGCGAGCTCGAGCGCGGCATCGAGACCGGCCGCATCCTTGCCACCCGCCGTCGCCACGTCGCCCTTGCCGCCGCCACCACCGCCGATGGCGCGGGCCGCGTCGCGGATCAGGTCGCCTGCCGCGACCGTCGATCCGGCCGCCACTGCGGCGACGAGGTTCGCGCCACCCGTGTCGTTCGCCCCGCCGAGCACCACCGTCGCGACGCCGGGCCGCTGCCGGATGGCGAGCGCGAGCTCGCGGAGGTCCCCTGGTGCGAGTCCGTCGACCCGCGCCACCACGGTGCCGTCCACGGCAGACGCGGCGAGCTCCCCCGCCCGCTGAACCGCCTGTGCGGATCGCAGCCGCCTGACCTCGGTCTGCAGCTCCTTGATCTCCTCCATCCGGCGGCGCGCAGCCGCCTCGACGTCGCCCGCCGCCGCGCCGAGGACGTCCGCCACCGATGCGAGCCGACCGTACGTCCCGAGCACGTGGTGCACCGCGTTCTCGCCGGTGACGGCCTCGATTCGACGGAGGTTCGAGCCGATCGACGACTCCTCCACGATCTTGATCAGGCCGATGTCGCCCGTCGCCGACACGTGCGTGCCGCCGCACAACTCGACGGAGCTTCCGGCCTCCAGCACGCGCACGACGTCGCCGTACTTGTCGCCGAAGAACGCGATCGCGCCGGCCTTCATCGCCTCGTCCTTGCCGGTCTCGTACGCCCTGACGGCCGCGTTCCCGAGCACCTCGGCGTTGGCGGCGCGCTCGATGGCGGCGATCTCGTCGTCGGTCAGCGCGGCGTAGTGCGAAAAGTCGAACCGCAGGCGGTCCGGCGCGACGAGCGACCCCGCCTGCTTGACGTGCTCGCCGAGCACGCGGCGGAGCGCCCAGTGGAGAATGTGGGTGGCCGTGTGGTTCCGCTTCGTCGCCGCGCGCGCGCCGGCATCGACGGCCACGACGACCCGGTCGCCGTCGGCGATGTCGCCCTCGACCACCCGCCCGACGTGCCGACGGAGTCCCGGCAGCGCGAAGGTCGTGTCCAGCACCTGCATCCGGCCTCGGGGGCCGTCGATCGTGCCGCGGTCGCCGACCTGGCCTCCGCTCTCGGCGTAGAACGGGCTCACGTCGAGGAAGACCTCGGTCGTCCCGTCCGCCAGGGCCGCAGCGGCGAGCACGGACGCCTCGCCCGAGAGCTGCTCGTAGCCGGTGAAGGTCGTCATCCCGTGCCGGTCGAGCACGTCGCGCCAGTGGCGCTGGGCCGCCTCGTCGGTCGCATGCTCGCGTCGGGCGCTCTTCGCCCTCTCCCGCTGCACGGCCATCTCCCGCTCGAATCCGGGGACGTCGACCTCGACGCCCTGTTCGGACGCGATCTCCTGCGTGAGTTCGAGGGGGAATCCGTAGGTGTCGTGCAGCATGAACGCCGCAGAACCGGCGAGCGTGCGAGCCCCGCCCGACAATTCATTCCCGAGGATGGCGACGCCGGTCTTCAACGTCTGGCGGAACCTGTGCTCCTCGCGGTCCAGCACGTCGCAGATGAAGTCGCGGTGCTCGACGAGACCGGGATACGCCCCACCCATCACGCCGATCGCCGTGGATGCGAGGTCGGCCATCACCTGGCCCTCGGTTCCGAGGAGGTACGCGTGCCGCACCGCACGGCGGATGATCCGTCGCAGGACGTAGCCACGGTTCTCGTTCGACGGGAAGACCCCGTCGCCGATCAACATCGTCGACGAACGGGCGTGCTCGGCGAGGACGCGGAGGCTGAAGCTCTGGCGGTCGTCGTAGTCGCCGGGTGCGTACCGCGCGCCCGTGAGCCCCATTGCGCGCTCGACCAGCGGAAACAGCACGTCGGTCTCCCAGATCGAGTCGGTGCCCTGCATCAGGGCGAGGATCCGCTCGAGTCCCGCGCCCGTGTCGATCGACGGGCGCGGCAGCGGAGTGCGACCGCCGGACGCATCCTGGTTGTACTGCATGAAGACCAGGTTCCAGAACTCGAGGAACCGGTCGCCCTTCGGGTCGTGCAGCGGGCCGCCATCGGGACCGAATGCGGGGCCCCGGTCGATGTGGATCTCCGAGCACGGCCCGCATGGACCGGACTCCCCCATCTGCCAGAAGTTGTCGGCGTCGCCGAGGCGCTGGATGCGGTCCGGCCTCACGCCGACGACGTCGCGCCAGATCTGCTCGGCCTCGTCGTCGCTCTCGTGGACCGTGATCCAGAGGCGGTCGCCGTCGAAGCCGAACACCTCGGTGACGAGCTCCCACGACCAGGGGATGGCGTCCGACTTGAAGTAGTCGCCGAAGCTGAAGTTGCCCATCATCTCGAAGAACACGAGGTGCCGCTTGGTGCGCCCCACGTCGTCGAGGTCATTGTGCTTGCCGCCAGCGCGAGCGCACTTCTGCACGCTCGCTGCACGCCGATACGGCGGCACCTCGTCGCCGAGGAAGAACGGCTTGAACGGCACCATGCCCGCGACGGTGAACAGCACGGTCGGGTCGTGCGGGATCAGGCTCGCGGAGCGGACGCGCGAGTGACCCTTCGACTCGAAGAACGAGAGGAACGCCTCGCGCAATTCGTTCGCGGACGAGATAGGGGCGGATGGCATTCCGCCGCAGTCTAGAAAGGTTTGCCGCTCCAATCGCTGCCGACGCCGCCCGTGCGACGGTCGCCGATCGCGTCGCCGACCTTCTCCACGAGACGGACCGCACCGTCGAAGAGGTCGGTGGCCAGTTGACCGGCGCCCACGGAGCCCTCGCCGCTCCTCGACCGGAGGTACTGGGCGCCGAGCAGACCGGCCGCCGCGCCGAGCACGAACCAGAACATCCGTCGCAGCATCAGTGTCCTCCCGTATCCCGGCTCCGGAGGTACGGGGTCCGCCGTGCCGGCCGACCCTCAGTCTGCGCAGGGAGATGCTCCTGTTCCACCGGACCGTCGTGGGGGGAGCGGTAGCCCGCGCCCTGGCCCGTCGCCGCGGCTGAGTGGGCATCGCGCAGGTGGTTGGGCACCTCGGTATCGACCCCCGACCGGACGTCGTCCATCGCCGTCCAGATGGCGCGGGCGACCTCGTCGCTCTTCGGCGCACGGGCAAGGTACGCGACGGCCTCCGCGAGGTTCAGCTGCGCTTCGGGCATGCCGACGTGCTCGACCGCATGGGCCGCCGCGACCGCCACGACCAGGGCCATCGGATCGGCGAGCCCCACGTCCTCGCTGGCGAGGATGACGAGCCGGCGCGCGATGAACCGGGGGTCGTCCCCCGCTTCCAGCATGCGGGCCAGCCAGAAGATGCCCGCATCCCCGTCGCTGCCCCGGATGCTCTTGATCAGGGCGGAGACGACGTCGTAGTGGTCGTCCCGGCCGTAGCGGACCGCGCTCGCGCCCAGCGCCGCCTCGACGTGCGGGAGTCCGACCGTGTCCCCGTCCGCGAGCGCACACGCCACCTCGAGTGCGGTCAGTGCGCTGCGCGCGTCGCCCGAGCAGCGCGCGACGAGCGCGTCGACCGCGTCCGGCACGGCGGTGGCCGCCTCTGCCACCAGTCCGCGCTGGAGGAGGGTGCGGATGGCGGTCGAGCCGAGCGGCTCCAGCCGGAAGAGCGTGCTGCGGCTGCGGAGCGGGGCGTTGACCTCGAAGTACGGGTTCTCCGTCGTCGCGCCGATCAGGGTGATCGTGCCGTCCTCGACCGCCGGCAGGAGCGCGTCCTGCTGGGACGTGGAGAACCGGTGGATCTCGTCCACGAAGACGATCGTCCGGCGCCCCTCGGTGCCGAGCCGCTGCACCGCGCGCTCGATGGCCTCGCGGACGTCCTTGACGCCCGACGTCACGGCCGAGAGCCGCTCGAACGCGCGGTCGGTGCTGCGCGCGACGACCTCCGCAAGGCTCGTCTTCCCCGTGCCCGGGGGGCCCCACAGAATCGTGCTCGACAGCCGGTCCGCGGCGATGAGCGCGCGCAGCGGTGCGCCGGGTCCCACCAAGTGCTCCTGCCCCACCACCTCGTCGAGTTTCCGCGGCCGGAGCCGCGCCGCGAGCGGGGCCTTGGCGGCGATCCGCTCCCGCGCCGCCGCGGTGAAGAGATCGTCGGACACCGTCAGCGTGCGGGTCGCGGGAGCGTCCTGATCCCGAGCTCGCCCAACTGGGCGTCCGCAACCGGCGTCGGCGCGCCGGTCATCGGGTCGGCACCGGACTGCAGCTTGGGGAACGCGATGACCTCGCGGATGTTCTCCTCGCCCGCGAGGATCGCCACCAGCCGGTCGATGCCGAAGGCGAATCCACCGTGCGGCGGAGCCCCGTGGCGGAACGGCTGCAGGAAGAACCCGAACCGGCGGTCTGCCTCGTCGTCGGCGATGCCAAGGTGCCGGAACACCCGCCGTTGCAGCTCCGGTTCGTGGATACGGATGCTGCCCGAGCCCAGTTCCCAGCCGTTGAGCACCAGGTCGTACGCGAGCGCACGGACGGACATCGGATCGGACTCCAGCCGGTCGATGTCGTCCGGATGCGGATGGCAGAACGGGTGGTGGCCCGGCTGGGGGCGCCCGGTCTGCGCGTTGACGCCGACGAACAGCGGAAACTCGACCACCCAGACGTAGCGGTACGGCCCCTCGTGCACCGGCGGACGCGCAAGGTCGTTGCGCAGCTGGCCGAGCACCTCGCACGTCGTCGACCACTCGTCCGCGACCACGAGCAGGAGGTCGCCGGGAACCGCACCCATTGCCGCCACCAGCGCCGTGCGCTCAGTCTCCGACAGGAACTTCGCGACGGGCGACTCGAGGCTGCCGTCGGTGGCGACCTTCACCCACACGAGACCCTTCGCACCGAGCTGCTTGGCACGGTCGGTCAGCGCATCGAGGCGACCGCGACCCGCGGCGGCCGCCTCCGGGAGGTCCGCAGCCGGGACCCGGATCCCCTTGATCGACGCAGCTCCGGCGAACGCCTTGAACTCGGTCGCGGCAAAGACCCTGGTCAGTTCCACGAGCTCGAGGCCGAATCGCAGGTCGGGCTTGTCCGACCCGAACCGCTCCATCGCCTCGCGCCACGTGATGCGCTCGATCGGCGGTGGCGCGGATCCCGTGGCTGCGGTCGCCGCCGCGGTGACGGCGGCGCCGATCGCGGCGAGGACGTCGTCGACGTCGACGAAGCTCATCTCCGCGTCGAGCTGCGTGAACTCGTACTGCCGGTCGGCCCGAAGGTCCTCGTCACGGAGGCAGCGGGCTATCTGGTAGTAGCGGTCGGTCCCCGCAACCATCAAGAGCTGCTTCCACAGCTGCGGGGACTGCGGCAGCGCGTAGAACGCGCCCGGCTCCTTGCGCGACGGAACCAGGAACTCCCGAGCCCCTTCGGGGGTGCTCGGCATGAGCATCGGCGTCTCGACCTCGACGAATCCCTGGCTCTCCATCGCACCCCGGATCGCAGCGTTCACGGACGCGCGGAGCCGCAGGTTGCGCTGCATCCGCCCACGGCGCAGGTCGAGGTAACGGTGGCGCAGGCGCACCGTCTCGTCGACCGCGTCGGCGCGCGAGTCGATCGGGAATGCGGGCGGTTCGGCCTCGTTCAGCACCTCGACGGTGCAGTCGACGATCTCCACCGCGCCCGTCGCCAGCTGGTCGTTGCGCGTCCCCTCCGGCCGGACCGCGACCGTGCCCTCGACGCGGACGACCCACTCGCTGCGGGCGTCGACCGACGCGTCGACCACCGCCTGCACGGTGCCGGAATGGTCGCGCAGGTCCAGGAACGCCAGGTGCTCGCCGTGTTCGCGCCGCCGGGCGATCCACCCGCACAGCACCACGCGGGCCCCTGCCTGCGGTTCGCGCAACTCTCCGCAGAGGTGCGTGCGCATCGACGTCGCGGTCACGCCGCACCGCCGAGGAGCGACTTCACTGCACCGACCATCTCCGACCGCACCACCGTCCGCTGCTCCCCCGACTCCATCGACCGCACGACGATAGTTCCAGAGGCCAGCTCGTCCGTGCCCACGATCACCGCGACGCGCGCGCCGGACCGGTCGGCGATCTTCATCTGCGACTTCATGCTGCGCTGCTCGTAGGCGCGGTCGGCGGAGCACCCCGCGCGGCGCAGGTCCTCCGCGACCAGCGTGGCCTCGCGTCCGCCCGTTGTGTCGACCACGAACACGTCCACGGAGGTGTCCGGCGCCGGAAAGCAGGCCTCCGCATCGCATGCGAGCAACGTCCGGTCGAGCCCGAGCGCAAACCCCACGCCCGGCGTGGGCGGGCCGCCGAGCGCCTCGACCAGCCCGTCGTAGCGCCCGCCACCGCCGACCGCGACGTGCGCGGCGTCCAGCGCCGTCGAGGCGAACTCGAACGTGGTGTGCCGGTAATAGTCGAGGCCCCGGACGAGGCGGTCCTCCACGGTGTACGGGATGCCGATGGAGTCGAGCGTCGCGAGCACCCGGTCGAAGTGCGCCCGCGCGCCGTCGCCGACGTGGTCGACGATGCGCGGTGCGCCGGCCACGACCGCGGCGTCCGCCGGCCGCTTCGAGTCGAGCACGCGGAGCGGGTTCCGGGAGAGCGTCGCCCTCGATTCCTCGCTCAGTTCGTCGAGCCTCCCGGCGAGGTACGCCTGCAGGACCGCCGTGTAGCGCTGGAGGTCGCCCTCGTCGCCGAGCGTGTTGACCGACAGCGCAATCTGCCTCAACCCGAGGCGGCAGTAGAACCCCCACGCGAGCGCGATCACCTCGGCGTCCGCGTCGGGATCGCACGGACCCAACAGCTCAACGCCGACCTGGTCGAATTGCCGGTAGCGGCCCTGCTGCGGCTTCTCGTATCTGAAGTTCGGACCCGCATACCAGACCTTCCACGGCGGGACGGGCCGGTGCTGGGCGTAGGCGCGGCACACGCTCGCCGTCTGCTCCGGACGCAGCGCCACGCGTCTGCCGCCCTTGTCCTCGAAGTCGTACATCTCCTTGGTGACGACGTCGGTCGCCTCGCCGAGCCGGAGAAAGACGCCGAGGTCCTCGAACATCGGGGGGATCAGGTAGCGGTACCCGTGGGAGATCGCGACCTCCTCGAACATGCGCTGGAACGCCCGCCACCTGCCGGCATCCGGGGGAAGGATGTCGCGGGTGCCCGGGCTGGTCGAGAACCCGCTCACGGCGCGACCGAGCCGATGGAGCCGATCCGGTACGCGTCGTAGACCGAGTCAATCCGGCGGATCGTCCTGAGGACCGACTTGAGGTGGCTCGGGTCGGCGAGTTCGAACTCGAAGCGCATCCGCGCGACCCGGTCGTTGCCGGTGTGCGTCGAGCACGACACGATGTTGACGTGCTCTTCCGAGAGCGCGTTGGCGACGTCCCGCAGCAGCCGCGACCGGTCGATCGCGACGACCTCGACCACCGCAGTGACGGAGGTCGCGGTGAGGCCGCCTGCCCAGTCGGCGTCGACCACCTTGCCCCGGCCGTCCACCACGGAACCGATCCCGTCCGGACAGTCGGCACGGTGGACGACCACGTCCGTACCACCCGTGTGCAGGGCCAGCAGGTCGTCGCCGAGCAGCGGCGCGCAGCACTCCGCGACCCGCACCGCCGCCGCGTCCATCCCCTCGACCCTGATGCCCGAGGCCGCCACGGGCGCCACGGCGCGTTGGGGGGCGGATGCATCCTCCGCCTCGACCAGCCTGACGAGCCGTGATGCGACCTGGGGTGCCGCGACGTGCCCCTCGCCGATCGCCCGGTAGAGCGACGTCCGGTCGGCGTAGTTCATCGAGGCCGCCTCGTCGTCGAGTGCGGGCGAGGACAGCACGTCGTCGGGGTTCGCCCCGAGGCGCGCCACCTCCGCGACGAGTTCGTCGCGGCCGGCGTCGAGCAGGTCCTCATTGCGCTCACGCGCCATCCACTGCCGGATCTTGCTCGTCGCCTTCGGGGAGACCACGAACTCGAGCCACTCCTCGCGCGGACCGTCCCCGTCGTCCGAGGTCGTCAGGATCTCGCACGTGTCGCCCGACGAGAGGCGGGTCTCCAGCGGGACGAGCCTGCCGTTGACGCGCGCGCCGACGCACCGGTGGCCGATTTCGGTGTGCACCGAATAGGCGAAGTCCACCGGCGTCGATCCGACGGGCAGCGCGATCACCTTCCCCTTCGGCGTGAAGGCGAAGACCTCGTCGCGCTCGAGGTCGGTCTTCAGGCTCTCGAGGAACTGCCGCGGGTCGCTGACCTCGTCCTGCCAGTCGATGATGCGGTCCAGCCAGTCGGCGTCCGCACCGCCCTCCTTGTACGACCAGTGCGAGGCGACGCCCCACTCCGCTCGCCGGTGCATGTCCCTCGACCGGATCTGCACCTCGATGGGCTTGCCCTGCGGGCCGATCACGGTCGTGTGCAACGACTGGTAGAGGTTGAACTTCGGCATCGCGATGTAGTCCTTGAAGCGGCCGACGACCGGCTTCCAGTTCGCGTGGATGCAACCGAGCGCCGCGTAGCAGTCGCGCACGCTGTCGACCACGATGCGGATCGCCATCAGGTCGTAGATCTCGTCGAATCCGCGGCCCTTGTCCATCATCTTCTGGTAGAGGCTCCAGAGGTGCTTGCCCCGTGCGGTCATCTCCGCGCGGATGCCGGCGTCAGCGAGCCACCCGTTGATCTGTCCCAGCGCCTTGGCCAGGTAGACGTCGCGCTCCGGCGCACGCGTGGCAACCTGGTGGTCCAGTTCGGCGTAGCGCTTCGGATACATCGCCGCAAACGAGAGGTCCTCGAGCTGCTGGCGGATGTCCTGCATCCCCAGCCGGTGCGCCAGCGGGGCGTAGATCTCCAGTGTCTCCCGGCCGATGCGCTCGCGCTTGGCCGGCGCCGCCGAGGCGATCGTCCGCATGTTGTGCAGGCGGTCGGCGAGCTTGATGATCAGCACGCGAATGTCGCGGGACATCGCCACGAGCATCTTGCGGATCGTGGCGGCCTGGCGCGCCTCCCGGTCGTCGGACTCGAGCCGCTCGATCTTGGTGAGACCGTCGACGATCGACGCGACCTCCAGCCCAAAGCGGGCCTCCACGTCGTCCAGCGTCAGCTCGGTGTCCTCCACCGCGTCGTGCAGGAGCGCCGCCACGATCGACACCTCGTCGAGGCCCAGCTCCGCCACCACCCGGGCGACGGCGATGGGGTGGCTGATGTACGACTCGCCGCTCATGCGTGACTGCAGCCGGTGGGCCTCGTCGGCGGCGTGGAACGCC
>JBIIHV010000224.1:0-2838 GCA_044235415.1 Ilumatobacteraceae bacterium
GAGCCGTCGGCCAGGACGAGGGTGGCCGGCGTCACTGCCGCACCTCGCCGTCCACCACCGTCGCGCGGCCGCCGAACACGGTGTGCCGCACCGCGCCGACGAGCGGCACGCCGACCCACGGATCGTTCGCGCTCCTGCTGCCGGTCGGCCGGTCGCCACCGGTCCACCGCGCCGAGAGGTCGGCCACGCACAGGTTCGCGGCCCCGCCCACCGCAGGCAGGGAGCCGTGGCGCGGGGACAGCCCCGCGATCCTCGCCGGCGCGGACGACATCATGCGCGCGACGTCCGTCGGCGACGGCGACAGCGCCGCACCGACGACGCCCAGGGCGGCGTGCAGTCCGAGCATGCCGGGGCTCGCCTCGTCCAAGGGGACCTCCTTGTTCCACGCCGGGTGCGGCGCATGGTCGGTCGCGACCGCGTCGATCGTCCCGTCGCGGAGGCCCTCGCGCAGAGCCGCCGCGTCCGCGGGGCTGCGCAGCGGCGGGTTCACCTTGAACACGGGATCGAACGACCGAAGCGCGCCGTGGTCGAGCATGAGGTGGTGGGGCGCGACCTCCGCCGTGACCCCGAGCCCCTCGGCCTTCGCCGCACGCACGAGCGCCACGCTTCGCGCGGTCGAGAGGTGCAGGAAATGGATGCGCCCGCCCGTCTCCCTGCAGAGGTCGATGTCGCGCTGCACCATCAGCTCCTCCGCAAGGGCGGGCCATCCCGGCAGACCGAGCTCCCCCGAGCATGCGCACTCGTCCATCACCGCACCCGCCGTGAGCGAGGTGACCTCGCAGTGCTGTGCGAGCACCACGCCGAGGTCGCGCGCAACCAGCAGCGCCCTGCGCATCAGTGCAGCGTCCTGCACGCCGCTTCCATCGTCAGTGAAGAGCGTCACCCCTGCCGCGGCGAGATCGGCGAGCGGCGCGAGGCGCTCGCCCCGGCGCCCCACGGTGATGCATCCGCTCGGCAGCACCTCGACCAGACCGGCGAGCCGGCCCTGCGACCGCACGAACTCGACCGTCGACACCGAGTCCTGCGCGGGCTCCGTGTTCGGCATGGCGACGAGCGCCGTGTAGCCCCCGAGCGCTCCCGCTCGGCTGCCGGTCGCGATCGTCTCCGCCTCCTCCCGTCCCGGCTCGCGCAGGTGGGCGTGGAGGTCGACGAAGCCGGGGAGGACGTGGCAACCCGCCGCATCGAGCTCGGTGTCGCCGCGGAGCGACGGCCCGATCGCCGAGACGACCCCGCCGTCCACCAGCACGTCCGCACGCACCTCTCCCTCCGCGGTCACCACCGTGCCGCCGCGCAGTGCGATCGTCATGCCTCCTCCACCCCTGCGCCGGCGACGGCGAGCGCGTCGAAGAGCACCGCCATGCGCACCGGCACGCCGTTCGCGACCTGACGTCCGACCACCGACTGCGGCAGGCGCGAGAGATCGACCGACGACTCGACGCCGAGGTTGACCGGCCCGGGATGCATCACGATCGTGCCCGGGCGGAGCCTGCGGGCCCGTGCATCGTCGAGCCCGAAGCGCCGCGAATACTCGCCTGCGTCGGGCGCGGCACCGCCGGAGATGCGCTCCGCCTGCACGCGCAGCAGGTACAGCACGTCGAGGCCGTCGAGCACGTCGTCGAGCGACGTCGACGTCTCGACCCCCCACCCATCCACGCCCGTCGGCTGGAGGGGCGACGGTGCGACCAGCACGACGGACGCACCCAGCATGCGCAACAGCCGTACGTTGCTGCGCGCAACCCTGCTGTGCCGGATGTCCCCGACGATTCCGACCCTGATGCCCGAGAGGGACCCGGTCCCGAGTGCCTCCCGGATGGTGTGCGCGTCCAGCAGCGCCTGCGTCGGGTGCTCGTGCGCGCCGTCGCCCGCGTTCACCACTGCCGCCTCCGTCCACGCGGCGACCTGCCACGGCACGCCGGACGTCCGGTGCCTCACGACGAGCGCATGGGGGCCGAGGGCCGAGATCGTCTCGACCGTGTCGCGCAGCGACTCGCCCTTCTTCATGCTGGAGGTCGACGCCGTGAAGGTCATCGTGTCGGCCGACAGCGCCCTCGCTGCGGCATCGAAGCTGAGGCGGGTCCGCGTCGAATCCTCGAGGAAGAGCATCGCGACGGTCCTGCCGCGGAGTGCGGCGACCTTGGGGACGCTGCGGGACCGCACCTCGGCCATCCGCGGCACGAGTGCGAGGATCGCCTCCGCCCGCTCGAGCCCGATCTCCCCGATGCCGAGCACGTGCCTCACGAACCGGCTCCGCGACGCACGACGATCCCGTCGACGGTTGCCTCCACGTCGTCGGACGGGCCGGTCGGCAGGTTCTTGCCGACGTAGTCCGGCCGGATCGGCAATTCGCGGTGGCCCCTGTCGACGAGGACCGCCAGCTGCACCGCGCGGGGACGTCCGAGTGCGATGAGCGCCTCCAGTGCCGCCCGCACCGTGCGCCCCGTGAACAACACGTCGTCCACGAGGACCACGGTCGCGCCGTCGACGTCCGTGGGGAGCGTCGTCGCGCTGAGCGCCGCGACGGGACGGCGGTCGATGTCGTCGCGGTGGAGCGAGACGTCCAGCGAGCCCACGACGACCGGGAGCCCGGGGTCGATGGCCGAGAGCCGGCGACCGAGCTCGTCCGCGATCCAGACCCCGCCGCGCTGCAGTCCCGCGACCACGAGCCGCGTGGCGTCGTGGTTGCGCTCGACGATCTCGTGCGCGATGCGCCCGATGGCACGCGCCACGTCGGCACCCGTTGCCACCGCACCCGACAGGGCGGGACGATCCGTCACACCGTTCCTTTCGTCCGGGCCTCACGGGACCCAGTTAACGACCGGCCGGACCGTAGCAGGTCCT
>JBIIHV010000047.1:0-9452 GCA_044235415.1 Ilumatobacteraceae bacterium
GATCGTGCCGGCCCCCGCGAAGGGGTCGTTCGTCGCGACCGCCGCCGACCCGAAGCTCCGCGCCTTCCTGCCCGACGTGCTGAAGGTCGCCAAGAAGCAGGACAAGGCGACAAGGCTCGTCGACATTCGCTCTGCCGACGAGTTCAGCGGCAAGATCTTCGCCCCCGCGGGATTCCAGGAGCTGGCCATCCGCGCCGGCCACGTGCCCGGTGCGAAGAACGTCCCGTGGGGCGCCGCGGTGAACGCCGACGGCACCTTCAAGTCGATCGAGGAGCTCCGCCGGATCTACGCCGCGCAGGGCATCGACGGCAAGACGCCGGTCATCACCTACTGCCGCATCGGAGAGCGGGCCGCGCACACGTGGTTCGTGCTCAGCCAGATCCTCGGCTACGAGGTCAAGCTCTATGACGGGTCGTGGACCGAGTATGGCAACTCGGTCGGCGTGCCGATCGCGAACCCCGCCGGCACGGTGTGGGGCAAGGGCTGATGTCCCTCTCCTCGTTGGAGGCTGGCGCCCCGGGTCCGTCCCGGGGCGCCAGCGCCGCGTGGTCGTCGCCACGGGCCGCAGCCGCCGTGGCGGTTGCGGCTCTCGTCGTCGCGGGGGCGTTCGTGCTCTCGTCGTCGCGGGGCGGCGACCAGTCGCCGGCGGTGTCGCTGCTGATCGGTGCGGCGCTGGGCCTCGCGTTCGAGCGCGGCCGCTTCTGCTTCTTCTGCATCTTCCGCGACGCGTTCGAGCACCGCAACACCGCGCCGCTGCTGTCCATCCTGACGGCGGTGGCGGTGGGCGCCGTCGGCCATGCCGTGGTGTTCGGTCTCTACCTGCCGAACCCGCGCGGCGAGGGGCTTCCCCCGCTCGCGCACATCTCGCCGGTCAGCCTGCCCCTCGTCGCAGGCGCGTTCGCGTTCGGCATCGGCATGGCCCTCTCGGGTGCGTGCATCAGCGGCCACCTCTACCGGCTCGGCCAGGGCGACCTGCGCGGCCTCCCTGCGCTCGCCGGGTCGCTGGTGGGGTTCGGTCTCGGCTTCGCGACGTGGAACACCCTCTACCTCCGCTTCGTGACCGAGAGCCCGTCGTGGTGGCTGCCGCGCTGGTGGGGCTACGGCGGGGCGCTCGTCGCAACGCTCGCCGTCACGGGCGTGCTCGCGGTGTTGACGGTGCGCGCCAACCGAGGCGACGCACCTGGGCCGGTGGCCGACGCCGCGACGCCGCCCCCCGGGTCGCTGCGCGCAATGTGGGAGCGCGTGGCGGTGCGGCGCTGGTCGCCCGTCGCGACGGGCGCGGTGGTTGGCACGATTGGCACCATCGCCTACCTGCGGATCGCGCCGCTCGGCGTGACGTCGCAACTGAGCACGGTGTCGCGGACGTTCCTCGACGGCCGCGGCGCGCTGCCGGAGGTGCTGCACGGGATCGACCTCCTCAAGGGGTGCGTCGGCACCGTGTCGACGGCCGTCACGAACAACGGCTGGCTGGTCATCGGTCTCGTCGCTGCGTCGCTCGCATCGGCGCTCGCCGGCGGACGGTTCCGCATCGTCCGGCCGACGCTGCGGGGCGGCGCGTCGGGCGCGCTCGGCGGCGTGCTGCTGGGCTGGGGCTCGATGACCGCGCTCGGCTGCACGGTCGGCGTCCTTCTGTCGGGGACGCAGGCGTTCGCGCTGTCGGGCTGGGCGTTCGCCGCCGCGTTGGTTGCCGGCGTGCTGCTCGGCCTCCGGCTCCGCCTGCACCGGTTCGTGTGACACCGGGCTGGGGCGGTCGCCCACCGCCCCAGCTCAGGAGTAGTCGGTCAGTTCGCGCACCGATTCGAACGCGGCGTCCATCTCGGCGAACAGGTCGCCCGCGCGCACGAGGCGCTCATGGTCGCCGGTGAATGCGATGTCGCCGTTCAGGAACGGCTCCTGCGGGTTCACGGCGCCGGTGGCGACGGCCACGGCAGTCTCCCAGCTCTCGGTGAAGCGCACGTGCTCGGGATCCGCGGGACCCGAGCCAATCGACGCCCTGCCACCCGCGACCTGCAGGTGGTAGGTGACGTCGCCGTGCGGCGTGCCGGTGACGACCTGGGTCAGGCCGATCTCGTGGTCACCGGCGAGCGCCTGCAGGCGTTCGCTGCTGGCGACGGCCTCTGCGACCGCCGCCAGCCACTGCGAACCGAGATACCTAACGCGCGGCACGCTTCCGCGCGGTGGTGGCGATTGCCGTCTTCGCGGGAGCCTTCTTGGCGGCGGCCTTCTTCGCCGGTGCCTTCTTGACGGGCGCAGCCGCCGTTGCCTTCGCCGGAGCCTTCCCGCCGAGGCCCTGCTGCGGGCGGCTCGAGAAGACGATGGCACCGATCAGCACCAGCAGCGACACGCCGGCGATGACGAAGCGGACGTCGTCGTCCTTCAGCTGGATGATCGCGGGGAGGATCAGGAGCGACACGAGGTTCATCACCTTGATCAGCGGGTTGAGTGCCGGACCGGCGGTGTCCTTGAACGGGTCGCCGACGGTGTCGCCGATGACCGCAGCCTTGTGCGCCTCCGAGCCCTTTCCGCCCATGTGGCCGTCCTCGATGTACTTCTTCGCGTTGTCCCAGGCGCCGCCGGCGTTGCTCAGGTAGTTCGCCATCAGCTGGCCGGTGAGGATGATCGCCGCGAGGAACGCGCCGAGCGCCAGGTAACCGATGCCGAAGCCCACGATCACGGGCGTGAGCACCGCGAGCAGGGCGGGGGTGGCGAGCTCGCGCAGCGAGGCGCGGGTGCAGATGTCGATCACCGGTGCGTAGTCCGGCTTCTTCAGGCCCTTCATGATCTTGCCGTCCGCGAACTGGTTGCGGACCTCCTGCACGACCACGCCGGCCGTACGACCCACCGCACGGATGGCCAGCGCCGAGAACATCATCGCCACCGAGCCGCCGATGAGCAGGCCGATGAACGTCTTGACGTCCGCGACGTTGATCTGGGTCTCGACCTGGCGGAAGATCGAGTTCGGGTCGTACACCTCGCCCTCGCCGAGCGCGGCCTTGATGGCCTTCTCGATGCCGAGCTCCTTGGCGATCGTCTCGATGTACGACGAGAAGAGCGCCACGGCGGCGATGACGGCCGAGCCGATCGCGAAGCCCTTGGTGACGGCCTTCGTGGTGTTGCCCACGGCGTCGAGGCTGACGAGCACCTTGCGGGTGTCACCCTCCAGCTCGCCCGCCATCTCGGCGATGCCGGCGGCGTTGTCCGAGACCGGACCGAAGGTGTCCTCCGACACGATGACTCCGGTGGTGGCCAGCATGCCCATGCCGCACAGGGCGACGAGGTAGAGCGAGAACATCAGGTTCCCGCCGCCCATCCAGATGGTCGAGCCCAGCGCGACGGCGATGCAGATGATCGCGTACACCGACGACTCGAGGCCGGACGACGTGCCGGAGAGCACCACGGTGGCGGGGCCGGTCTTGGCCGACTCCGCGATCTCCTTCACGGGGCCGTGCTCGGTGCCGGTGAAGTACTCGGTCAGGCGGCTCAGCACCTGGGCGAGCACGAGGCCGATGACCACGGCGCCGAAGACGCGCCAGCCGATGTTGGACAGACCCACTGCGTTCTCCGCGAACTGCTGCTCCGAACCCTTCGCCGGGTTGCCGATGTAGGCGAGGGCGAGGGCGAGGGTGCCGAGCACGGTGACGATGCTCGCCGAGAGAAAGCCGCGGTTGATCGGCTCCATCGCCGAGGTGTCCGACGGCGTGGCGCGCACGTTGAACACGCCGATGATCGAGGCGATCACGCCGATGGCGCGTGCCGCCAGCGGGAAGACGAGGCCGAGCGCCGGGTTCATGCCCACCGAGGCGAACGCGGCGACGCCGAGGATGATCGCGGCGACGAGGGTCACCTCGTAGCTCTCGAACAGGTCCGAGGCCATGCCGGCACAGTCGCCGACGTTGTCGCCCACGTTGTCGGCGATGGTCGCCGGGTTGCGGGGGTCGTCCTCGGGGATGCCCGCCTCGACCTTGCCCACCAGGTCGGCGCCCACGTCGGCCGCCTTGGTGAAGATGCCGCCGCCGACGCGCAGGAACAGCGCGAGGAGCGAGCCGCCGAAGCCGAAGCCCACGAGCATCGCCGACGAGCTGTTCTGGAAGATCGCGATGATGGCGGTCGCACCCAGCAGGCCGAGGCCGACGGTGAACATGCCGGCCACGCCGCCGGTGCGGAAGGCCACGTTGAGGGCCTTGCTCATCGAGCCGCGGCGGGCGGCTGCGGCCGTGCGGACGTTGCCGCGGGTGGCCAGCGTCATGCCGATGTAGCCGGTGAGGCCCGATGCGACGCAGCCGAGGACGAAGGCGACCGTGCGCCACAGGCCCGACTGGGCCTGGGTCAGCGCGACCTCGCCGGTGCCCTCGTTGATGATCTCCGTGGAGGTGAAGTAGACGATGGCCCCCACCGGCACGAGGATCACCGCGATCGTCATGAACTGTCGGCGCAGGTAGGCCCACGCGCCCTCCTGGATCGCCACGGCGATCTGGCGCATCTTCGGGGTGCCCTGGTCGCGCTTCATGACGTCGACGGCGAGGTACCAGCCGACGGCAAGGGCGACGAGGGCAGCAAGGCCGGACAGGGCCAGCACCAGCCATTCGCCGCCGCGGAGGGTGAACTCCTGCCAGCCGCCTTCGGATGCGAGGATCGTGGTCAACGTGGTCTCCACTCGGTCGGGGAAGCGCGCCGGGTACGGCGGTCCCTGGGGAACTGAACGGAGCGAGTGTAGAGAATCACCGCGCCGAGGGGCGAAACCCCCGTTGGCGGTCTCGTCCCTCGTCGGGGTCGCGAAGTAGCGTCCCTGTTCGCATGACCACGACGGCATCCCCCCGGGCCGAGGGCACGCGACGGGAGCCGGTCACCGCGACCGCGTCCCGTCGGCCCCGTCGGCGCCCCTTCCTGCTCGACCTCTACGCCACCGCGGTGGGGAAGAAGTACGCGATGGCCGTCTCCGGCATCGCGATGATGGGATTCGTCCTCTTCCACATGATCGGCAACCTGAAGATGTACCAAGGTGCCGAGTCGCTGGATCAGTACGCCGAGTTCCTGAAGAAGCTGCTGTACCCGCTCGCGCCAAAGGAGTCGGTGCTGTGGATCCTGCGCAGCGGGCTCGTCGCGATGCTGATCCTGCACCTCCACGCGGCGTGGTCGCTCACGCGCCTCAACCGGCACGCCCGCGCGGTGCGCTACCAGGGCCCGCGCGACTACCAGGTCGCCAACTTCGCCAGCCGGTCGATGCGCTGGACGGGGCTCGTGGTCCTTGCGTTCATCGCATGGCACCTCGCCGACCTCACGTTCGGCACCGTCAACACCGTGGGTGCGGAGGGCGAGTTCGTCCGCGAGCAGGTGCACGCCAACGTCGTGCGCAGCCTCGACCGCCCCGTCGTTGCGGGGTTCTACATCGTGGCGAACCTCCTGCTGGGCGTGCACCTCCGCCACGGCGCGTGGAGCATCTTCCAGTCGCTGGGGTGGAACAACCCGCGCTTCAACCGCTGGCGCGAGTGGTTCGCCTCGGGGTTCGCGGCCGTCGTGGTCGTGGGCAACGTGTCGTTTCCGATCGCGGTCCTGAGCGGGGTGGTGAAGTGATGACGGCGCTCGACGCGAAGATTCCCGAGGGGCCGCTCGCCGACAAGTGGGACGCCTACAAGGCGTCGGCGAAGCTGGTCAACCCGAACAACAAGCGCAGGTTCCGCATCCTCGTCGTTGGCAGCGGCCTCGCCGGCGCCTCCGCGGCGGCGACCCTCGCCGAGCTCGGCTACCAGGTCGACCTGTTCACCTTCCACGACTCGCCGCGCCGCGCGCACTCGATCGCCGCGCAGGGCGGCATCAACGCCGCGAAGAACTACAAGGGCGATGGCGACTCGATCGACCGGCTGTTCAACGACACCATCAAGGGCGGCGACTTCCGCTCGCGCGAGGCGAACGTGTACCGGCTCGCCCAGGTGTCGGTGGACATCATCGACCAGATGGTGGCGCAGGGCGTTCCGTTCGCCCGCGAGTACGGCGGCATGCTGGACAACCGCAGCTTCGGCGGCGCACAGGTGTCGCGCACGTTCTACGCGCGCGGCCAGACGGGGCAGCAGCTCCTCCTCGGCGCGTACCAGCAGCTCGCGCGCCAGATCGGACTCGGCGGCGTTCGGCTGTTCAACCGGACCGAGCTGATCGACACGGTCATCGTCGAGGGCCGCTGTGCCGGGATCGTCGTGCGCGACCTGCTGACGGGCGAGATCTCGTCGCACGCGGGGCACGCCACCGTGCTCGCCACCGGTGGCTACGGCAACGTGTTCTTCCTCTCGACGAACGCCATGAACTCGAACGTCACGGCGGCGTGGCGCGCGCACCGGCGTGGCGCAATGTTCGCCAACCCGTGCTACACGCAGATCCACCCGACCTGCATCCCGCAGAGCGACCCGACGCAGTCGAAGCTGACGCTGATGAGCGAGTCGCTCCGCAACGACGGCCGGGTGTGGGTGCCGAAGCGGGCAGACGACGACCGTCCGGCCCACCTGGTGCCCGAGGACGAGCGCGACTACTACCTCGAGCGGCTCTACCCGTCGTACGGCAACCTCGCGCCGCGCGACATCTCCTCGCGCGCCGCGAAGCGACTCGTCGACAAGGGGCACGGGGTCGGCCCGCTGAAGAACGGCGTCTACCTCGACTTCTCCGCCGCGATCTCGCGCCTCGGCCGCGACACGGTGCAGGAGCGCTACGGCAACTTGTTCGAGATGTACGAGCGCATCGCCGGCGAGGACCCGTACGCGATGCCGATGCGCATCTATCCGGCCACGCACTACACGATGGGCGGCCTGTGGGTCGACTACGAGCTCGCCACCACGGTGCCGGGGCTCTATGCCGCGGGGGAGGCGAATTTCTCCGACCATGGTGCGAACCGCCTCGGCGCCTCGGCGCTCATGCAGGGCCTCGCAGACGGGTACTTCGTGCTGCCGTCGACGATCAGCAACGGCCTTGCGCCGCTGCTGGGCAAGTCGGTTCCCGGTGCCGACCACCCCGCGTTCCGCCAGGCCGAGCAGGAGGCGCGCGAGCGCTTCGCCGGCTACGTGTCGCGCAAGGGCAGCCGGTCGCCCGACTGGTTCCACCGCGAGCTGGGCCGCATCATCTGGGACTACTGCGGCATGGAGCGCACGCGCGAGGGCCTCGAGAAGGCGCTCTCCGAATTGCCGGCGCTGTACGACGAGTTCAAGAAGGACCTCCGGGTCACCGGCTCCGACGAGGGCGTCAACCAGACGTTGGAGAAGGCGGGGCGCGTGGACGACTTCTTCCAGCTCGGCATGCAGATGTGCCGCGACGCCCTCACGCGCGAGGAGAGCTGTGGCGCCCACTTCCGCGCCGAGTACCAGACCGAGGACGGTGAGGCGCTCCGCGACGACGACCGCTTCTGCCACGTCGCGGCCTGGGAATGGACCGGCGACCCGATGCAACCGACCCGGCACGTCGAGGAACTGACCTTCGAGAACGCCCATCTTGCGACGAGGAGCTACAAGTGAGCCACCTGCGGAACCTGACCCTGAAGGTGTGGCGGCAGGACGGCCCCGATGCGAAGGGCAGGTTCGAGTCGTACGTGATCGACGAGATCAGCGACGAGGCGTCGTTCCTCGAGATGCTGGACGTGCTCAACGAGCGGCTGATCGGCGAGGGCAGGGAGGCCGTCGTGTTCGACCACGATTGCCGCGAAGGCATCTGCGGGACGTGCTCGCTGATGATCGACGGCGTCGCCCACGGACCGAAGCGCGCAACGACGACGTGCCAGCTGCACATGCGGTCGTTCTCCAGTGGGGACACGATCGTGATCGAGCCCTGGCGCGCAACGGGCTTCCCGATCGTCAAGGACCTGATGGTCGACCGGTCGGCCTTCGACCGCATCGTCGAGGCCGGCGGGTTCATCACCGCGCCGACGGGCGGCGCGCCCGACGCAAACCTGATCCCCGTCCCGAAGACCGTCGCAGATGCATCGATGGACGCCGCGGCCTGCATCGGGTGCGGCGCGTGCGTGGCGGCCTGCCCGAACAGTGCGGCAAACCTGTTCACCGCGGCGAAGCTCGCGCACCTGAACCTGCTGCCGCAGGGCCAGGCCGAACGGCTCAGCCGTACGGAGGCCATGGTCGAGGCGATGGACGAGCACTTCGGTTCGTGCACCAACCACGGGGAGTGCTCCGCGGCGTGCCCGAAGGAGATCTCGATCGACGTGATCGCCCTCATGAACAAGGACTACCGCGCCTCGAAGGTCCGCAACCGCAAGGAACTCAGCCGCGGCTGACGCGGCTGATGCGGCACCTCCGATGCTGGGCGACCTCGCCGGCTGGGTCACCGACGTCGTCGACGCGCTGGGACCGCTCGGCGTCGCGCTGCTCGTCGTCGTGGAGAACGTCTTCCCGCCGATTCCCTCCGAGATCGTCCTGCCGTTCGCGGGCTTCGTTGCCGAGCCGGATGGCTGGGGTGCGGTCGCCGTCATGGTCGGTGCCGCGACGGTGGGTTCCGTCGCCGGCGCGTGGATCCTGTACGGCGTCGCTGCGCTGATCGGCGACGCGGCCCTGCACCGGTTCGTCGCCCGTGCGGGACGGTGGTTCGGGGTGAAGGTCTCCGACCTCGACCGGGCCGAGCAGTGGTTCGACCGTCGCGCGAACGTCGCGGTGCTCGTCGGCAGGTGCGTACCCCTCATCCGTTCGCTGGTCTCCATCCCCGCCGGGTTCCGCAGGATGGAGCCGGTGCGCTTCACGCTCCTCACCGCGGCGGGCAGCGTCGTGTGGAACGTGGCGCTGATCGGCGCGGGTGCCGCGCTCGGCACGCAGTGGGACATGGTCGAGCGCTGGGTCGGTGTGCTGCAGTGGGTCGTCGTCGCGGCGGTCGTCGTTGCCGTCGCGCGGTGGGCCGTCGAGGTGCGGCGCCGCCGGCGGCGCGGCTCCGCTGCCGCGTGACCGCGCGCTCCTGAGGACGGGCTGCCCGCCGCCCCGCGACAACCGGGCGTAGTCTGACGTCCGATGCTCGCTTGGCTGGCCGCCCAGACCGGCCGCGACCAGTTCTCCGACTGGCTGCGCACCGACCTCGTCGTCATCCTGATGACGGTCTCGGGCTCGTACGTCCTGATGCGCCTGGTGGCGTTCGTCGCCGATTACCAGATTCACGCCGTCCGCTCGCGCCAGCGCACGGCGCTCGACCCCGCGGTGCAGCGCGAGGGCGCCGACCGTGCCGCGGCCTTCGGTGCGCTGCGCTGGGGGCTCGGCTTCGTCATCGTGGTCGTGGCGTCCACGTCGGTGCTGCTGCGCCTCAACCTGCCGTCGTCGGCCCTCGTGTTCCTCGGCTCGATCGTCGGCGCCGGCCTGGGCTTCGGCGCCCAGCAGATGGTGGGCGACGTCATCGCCGGCATCTACATCATCGCCGAGCGGCAGTTCGGCGTCGGTGACATCGTTCGGGTCGGCCCGCTCGGCATCGTCGGCTGGGTGGAGGGCCGC
>JBIIHV010000048.1:0-9416 GCA_044235415.1 Ilumatobacteraceae bacterium
CCTCCTCGACCGCCGTGCCAGCGTCGCGGCCGCCCGCAGCGTGGCAGAGCTGCTGGCCGGCGAGCTCGGCTGGCCCCCGGAGCGGATCGACGCCGAGGTGCGCGAGTTCACCGACTCCTGCGCACGCGAGGACGCCGCGGCCGAGGTGTCCGAGGCCGAGTTCCTTGCCGCCCACGGGCAAGACTGACCCCATGCCCCACCGGACGCCGATCGAGTTCGGCGTCCCGCACGGAGCGGTCGCACCGCGCTTCGCCCGGCGCACCGGCGTCGAGCCGGCGCTGCTCGCCGCACTCGACGCCGCGTGCGGCACCTCGACGGACCCCGCCGACCTCGCCGAACACGGTCGCGACTGGTGGCCGCTCGCGCTGCACTGGGCGCTCGCCGGCGAGGTGCCCAACCTCCCCGCAGTCGTGGTCCGGCCGCGTACGACCGCGCAGGTTGCACGGGTCGCCGCCGCCTGCGGCGCCGCGCGGGTGCCGCTGACCGTGTCCGGCGGACGGAGCGGCGTCTCCGGCGGTGCCGTCCCCGTGCTCGGCGGCGTCGTGCTCGACACCACGGAGCTCGCGGGCATCGATGCGGTCGACACCGTGTCGGGACTCGTCACGGTGCGCTCCGGCACGTTCGGCCCCGACCTCGAGGAGCAGCTCGCGCCGCACGGGCTGCGCGTCGGCCACTATCCGCAGTCGTTTGCGATCTCGACCGTCGGGGGCTGGGTCGCGGCGAGGGGCGCGGGACAGTTCTCCACGCGCTACGGGAAGATCGACGACATGGTCGCGGGTCTCGAGGTCGTCCTCGCCGACGGACGCGTGCTGCACGTCGGCGGCGCACCGGCCGCCGCGGACGGGCCGGACCTCGCATCGATCTTCATCGGCAGCGAGGGCACCCTCGGCATCGTGACCGCGGTCACGCTGCGCGCCCACCCGGTTCCCGACCATCAGGCCCGCGCAGCGTGGCGATTCGGCTCGTTCCCCGACGGGATCGCCGCATGCCGCGACGCGGTGCGCCACGGCGCAACGCCTGCGGTGCTTCGCCTCTACGACGCGACGGAGAGTGCCCGCTCGCACGGCGGTGACGGGACCGACTGCACCTTGCTGGTGCTCGACGAGGGCGATGAAGGGATCGTGGGCGCGACGATGGACCTGGTGGGACGGAGCGCCTCGGGTCACGGGGCGCAACCGGGCGACTCGGCACGGGTGGCCGCATGGCTCGAGCACCGCAACGACACGAGCGCCCTGCAGGCGCTGTCGCGCCGCGGCTACGTCGTGGACACGATGGAGGTCGCCGCACCCTGGTCCCGCCTGCCGGACGTCTACGGAGCCGTGGTCGGTGCGCTTCGCGGCGTCCCGGGCTGCATCGCGGCGAGCGCCCACCTCTCGCACAGCTACCTCGACGGCGCGTGCCTCTACTTCTCGTTCGCGGCGAAGGATGCGGGGCCCGTCGAGGCGGTCTACCGCGACCTGTGGGACGCGGGCCAGCGGGCCGCACTCGCGTCCGGTGCGAACCTCGCCCACCACCACGGCGTCGGGCTCAACCGCGCGCGATTCATGGACGAGGCGCTCGGAGGCGGGTTCGAGGTACTGCACGCGCTGAAGGCGGCGCTCGACCCGCACGGAATCCTCAATCCCGGCAAGCTCGGACTCGGTCCGGTGGTGTGGCCGTGACGGTCCTCGTCATCGACGTCGGCACCACGGGTCTGCGTGCCGGCGCGGTGCGACCGGACGGCACGGTCGCGCACCTCGTCCACGTGGCGTGTCCGCCGACGAGCCCATTCCCCGGACTCGTCGAGTTCGACCCGCGCGCCATGGCCGACGCCGTCCTTTCCGTCGCATCCGAGGTGCTCCGAAGGTGCGGACCCGTCGCGGCCGTCGGCATCGCGGCCCAGCGCGCGTCGACCGTGCTCTGGGACGCGCGCACCGTGCAGCCGCTCGGCAACGGGCTCGGCTGGCAGGACCTGCGGACCGTTGGCGAGTGCATCGCCGCGCGCGCCGAGCACGGCCTGGCCCTCGCCCCCAACCAGACCGCGACGAAGGCGGCGTGGTTGCTGCAGCAGCTGCCCGCGGGCGTGGAGCACGTGCGCGTCGGCACCGTGGATTCGTGGATCGCGGCCGTGCTGTCGGACGGCGCGCTCCACGTCACCGACCACACCAACGCCGCAGTCACGGGGCTCTACGACCTCGCGACGATGGATTGGTCGACGCGCACCTGCGGATTGCTCGGTATCGACCCGTCGCTCCTCCCCCGCATCGTGCACTCGAGCGGCACCATCGGCAACGCCACCGCCCTCGAGGGCGCGCCACCCATCGCGGCGCTCGTCGGTGACCAGCAGTCGTCGCTCCTCGGACAGGGGTGCACGAAGCCCGGCGACACGAAGATCACGTTCGGGACCGGCGGCATGCTCGACACCGTCACCGGCGCCCAACGCCCCGCCACGGCGTCCAGGCTGCCGGGCGGCACCTTCCCGATCGTTGCCCACACCTCGGCCGCCGGCGCGACGTTCGGCGTGGAGGCGATCATGCTGTCGGCCGGCAGCAACGTCGAGTGGCTGTGCCACGACCTCGGCCTGATCGGATCCCCGGAGGACAGCGACGCGCTCGCCGCGAGCGTGCCGTCGAGCGACGGCGTCGTCTTCGTGCCGGCGCTGCTCGGGCTGGGCACCCCCCACTGGGACTACGGCGCACGGGGCACACTGCTCGGCGCGACCCGCGGCACGGGACGCGCCCACGTGGTGCGCGCCGTCCTCGAGGGCGTCGCGCAACGGGGCGCCGACCTCCTCGAAGCAGCCGTTGCGGACACGGGCACGACGGTCTCCTCGCTCCGCATCGACGGGGGCATGAGCCGCAACGCCACCTTCGTCCAGGCGCTGGCCAATGCGACGCAGCGCCCGGTGGAGGTGTGCGCAGTGCCGGAGGCCACGACGCTCGGTGCAGGATTCCTCGCCGGAGCCGCAACGGGCACCTGGGCGTCGATCGACGAGGCCGCCGCCACGTGGCAGCCGGCGAGGACCGTCGACCCCGCTGGACCCGCGGGTCGCGAGCGCTGGGCGGCCGCCGTCGAACGGGCACGGCGCTGGATTCCCGAGCTCTCCGCCCTCGACTTCTAGACTGCTCCCGCATTCCCGAAAGGACCTGACGTTGCCCACCACGCTCCCCTCCGGCGCGCCCGCCAAGCCCACCGAGGCTGACGCCGGCCTGCTGGCCTTCGCCCAGTCGGCCGAACTGGCCGTGCACGACCTCTACTCCGCGGCGGCCGACGTCTCGGGCTTCTCCGACGAGCAGCGGGCCCTGCTCCGCCTCTTCGGCGCCAACCACCTCGCCTACGCGCAGGCCATCGGGGGTGCGATCGGCAAGGCCGCAACGAACCGCCGCGACGAGGGCATCTATGGCGCCTACCGCGCCGACATGTTCACCCCCGTGCGCGCCATGGCGGTGCTGCAGGACCTCGAGAACACGCTCGCCCGCACCCACACCGACCTCGTCGGCCTCCTCGAGGCGGTGGCTGGCGCGGAGCTCGCCTCGTCCATCGCGATGGTCGAGGCCCGCCACGCGGCAACCCTCGCGCTCCTGCGCGCGGCCAACGACGTCGACGGCGCGCTCTCCAATCCCGCCGCATCCCTCGCGCCCGGCGGCGCCACGGCACCCGTTGACGAGACGACCGACACGACGGTGGCACCGTGAACCGCCGCGAACTGATCCGCCTCGGCACCGTCACCCTGACGGGTGCGGTCGTGGCCTCCGCCTGCGGCGCGCAGGCCAACGTCGAATCCAGCAGCAACATCGCTGCCGCCGGCACGGTGGTGCCGAACGACAAGCTGGCCGACGAACCGGTCGACGACATGGTGCTGCTGCGCACCGCCGCATCGCTCGAGATCAGCGTCGCGGAGCTGTACGACGCGATGCTCGGGACCGACGGCCTCCTCGCGGGCGACCTTGCCGCAGCGTCGGCGATGCTGCGCCGGTTCCGCGACGACCACCTCGAGCACGCCGACGCCGTGAACGGCCTCGTGCGCGCAGGCGGCGGGAAGCCGTGGACGAAGTCAAACCCGCGCATCGACGACCGGTACTTCGTGCCCGCGCTCGCCGAGGTCGTGGCGGACGGGAACCCCGATGCGGCGCTCGACGCCGTGATGCTTGCCCTGGCGGTGGAGACGCTGGCCGGCCAGACCTACCAGGGAGCCGTTGGCTCGCTCCAGTCGGCGTCGTTGCGTGCTGCAGCGGTCGGCGTGGGGCAGGACGAGGCGCGCCATGCCGTGGTCCTCGCACAGCTGCTCAACCCCGGCTACGCGGGCGTCGCACCGTCCACCGACGACACCGGCCGTCCGACGGTCGCCAGCGTGCCCAGCACGTTCGGCGCACTCGCAAACGTGCAGGTGCGGCTCGGCAATCCGGGCGACACCGGCGCCAAGCGGAACTTCATTTTCGAGACGCCCAGCCTCAACGCGTTCATCTACGACTCCATGTCCTGACCCGCCGATTGCGGGAGCGTCCGTAGACTCCCCCGCAACGGTGAGTCGGCCGGATGACCGCGGGTGGCGGGCGCAAGCGCGTCACCTGAGGAAAGTCGGGGCTTCACAGGACAGGGTGCCGGCGAGAGCCGGGTCGGGGCGACCTGACGTCGGGTGCAACAGAGAGCAAACCGCCGATGGGCGCAGCCGCGAGGCCGCAGTCACAGGCAAGGGTGAAACGGTGCGGTAAGAGCGCACCAGCGCACGGAGCAATCCGGGCGGCTCGGTGCCCCCTCCCGAAGCAAGACCATGCAGGAGGCACGGGTGGTCCGCCCGCCCGCTGTTCGCAGCGTGCAACCTCCGGGTAGGTCGCCGAGATGGATGGTCATCGGCCGGCGGGTTCACCCGCCGGTCACAGAACCCCGCTTACAGGCCGACTCACCGTCACCCGCCGGCCAGGGCGGCACGGCGCTGCGACGAGACCCACCGGATCAGCAGCACGCCGACCACCTCGAGCACGAGGTTGACGGCCAGCGGCCGGTCGAGGGTCGGGATCGGCCGGTCCGGCAGCGGCACACCCGAGACGGGCCACCAGAACACTCCTGCGTCGCCGACGGAGAAGTCGAAGACGATGTGCAGGAGCGACCCGATCGCGCCGGCGATGAGCACCTTACGCACGTGCCGGCGCCCGATCGTCGCGACCACTGCGGCGAGCATCGCCACCGACACCACGACCGCGCTGTGCGACGGCGCGGCGCGGCCGACCGCCAGTCCGACCACGTCGGGCAGCACCGCACCGGCTGCGACTGCGGCGAACGGAAATCGCGGATCGCGAAACACCATCCACACCGAGAACCACGAGGCGCCCACGAACCAGAACAGCACGGGGTCAGCCTCCGACCGTCGTCGCCACCCAGGGCGGAAGCGACTTCGCGCACGTGTAGACGAGGTACTGTCCGATCGGCACCGTGTTCACCGGCGAGTACGGGTTGGTGTCGGTGGGTGCGATGGTCGTCCCCGGATCGACGACGCTCACCACCACCTGTGGCGGAGACGTCTCCGGGACGGGCGCTGCCGGTGCCGCGCCGTCCGGTGCGAGGGTCGTGGTCGTGGTCGTCGTGGTGGTCGGCACCGCGGTCTCGCCGGGCAGCGCGCCGCTCACCACCCGCGCGAGGCACTCGTCGCCGGGCAGGTAGATCCGCTGCGGCGACACGTCGGGGCGCAGGCCGCTGCTCACCGCCGCCGGGGCGGGATCCCAGTCGAGCGACGGCAGGTCGGCGTGGATCGGGTCCATGAACGCCTTCCAGATCCGCGCCGGATACATCGCGCCCTGCACGCGCCTGATGCCGTCCTGCTCGACGAACTCGGGGATGTTCACCATCGGCGTGTAGCCCTTCGGGTCGCCGACCCACACCGCGGCCGAGTGCTGCTTCGTGAACCCGACGAACCATGCGTTCGTGTTGTTGTCCTGGGTGCCGGTCTTGCCGCCAGCGGGCCGTCCGTCCTCCAGTGCGCTACGCCGTGCCGTGCCGAAGTCGAGCACGCCCTTCAGCGTGTCGGCCGCCCGCAGCGCGACGTCCCGCGGCAGCACCTCGGCCCCTGCCTCGGGTTCGTGGCGGAAGATCTCGCCGTTAGCGTCCTCGATCCGCTCGATCATGTACGGCCGCAGGTGCACGCCCTCGTTGGCGATCGTCTGGGCCCCCGCCGCCATGTCGAGCGGGCTCAGCTCGTTCGCACCCGTGGCGAGCGACGCGTACGGCTGTATCGCGAACGTCTCGGGGTTGGTCCAGTCAGAGTCGATCATCCGGTAGATCGTCGCCACGGTGCGGTCGAGGCCGACCACCTGCGAGAGCCGCGCGTATGCGCAGTTGATCGACAGTGCCGTCATGACCCGGAGCGACGACGTGCCCCGGCTGACGCCCTTCGTGATCTCGAAGGGCTCCTCGGGCTTTCCGGGGTTCGGCAACGTGCACGGCAGCGTCCCGTCGATGACGTCGTCGGGCAGCAGCCCGGCGTGCAACGCCGCGGCGAGGATGAACATCTTGATGCTCGATCCCGTCTGGCGACGTCGGACGGCGAGGTTGACCTCGTTCCGGCCGGGGACGAATCCCGAGCCGCCGACCATCGCACGGATCCCGCCGGTCGCGTTGTCGATCACCACCGCCGCGGCCTGGATGCCGGTCGCGTTTACAGGCATCTGTTCGGCGGCCGCCGCCTCGGCGGCCGCCTGCGCGCGCTTGTCCAGGGTGGTGTAGATGCGCAGGCCCCCGCGGTAGAGGCGGGCGAACCGCTCCTCGTAGGTCGCGCCGAGCGCATCGGAGCGGTTCAGCAGGTAGTCGCGCACCTCCTCGGTGAAGTACGTCCGGTTGACCTCCTGCTGGGGGATGCTGTTCGCGCGCTCGGGGATCGGGCAGTCGGCGTCCTCGACGGTGCGGATCCGCGGCGTCTCCCATCCCTTGCAGGCCGCGGTCGCCTCGTCGGGCTGCAGCAATCCGACCTCGACGAGCCGCGCGAGCACGACCTTGTAGCGGGTGCGCGCCGCGTCGGGGCGCCGGATGGGGTCGTAGCTGGAGGGCGCCTGCACCATGCCGGCGAGGAACGCCCCGTCGAGCAGGCTCAGGTCCTTCACCGGCTTGCCGAAGTAGACCTCGGCGGCCGCCTGCAGGCCGTAGGCGTTGTTGCCGAAGAACACGGTGTTGAGGTAGCGCTCGAGAATCTGGTCCTTGGACACCAGCTTCTCGAGCATCACCGCGTAGCGGGCCTGCAGGATCTTGTACCGGCCGTCGCGGTCGAGGCCCGCGAGGAACTCGTTCTTCACGACCTGCTGGGTGATCGTCGAGGCCCCCTGGCGGGTCGCCGACGACTGGTAGTTGGCGAGCAGCGCGCGCACCGTCGCGCGCAGGTTGACGCCCTTGTGGCTGAAGTAGGTCGAATCCTCGACGGCGAGGAACGCGGCGATCACCTGATCGGGCACGCTCGACACGGGTGTGCGCTGCGTGTTCTCCACCTGGAACACGCCGATCTGCTCGCCGTTGACGTCGAAGATCACGCTGCGCTGCGCGAGCCCCGAGAACTGTCCGAGGCGCACCGGCACCTGCGAATGGGCGTTGAGCGCACCCCATGCGGCGGGGGCCATCGCCACCACGAGCGACGAGCACAGCAGGGCCCCTGCGAGGACCGTGACGGCGAGGCGCAGTGCGAGGTGCGACGTCCTGTTCACCGTGCCGACGACGCTACTCTGCACCCGTGGCTGCAGGTGGGCGCTTCCCCGTGCGGCCGTTCAGGTTCGGCGTGCAGGCCAACGGTGCGGCATCCGCTGCCGAATGGCGCGACCTCGCGCGGCGCGCAGAGGCGGCCGGCTACGACGCGCTCACGATGCCCGACCACTTCACCGAGCAGCTCGCACCCGTCCCGGCACTGATGGCCGCGGCCGACGCGACCGAGCGGTTGCGCATCGGCGCCCTCGTGTGGGACAACGACTACAAGCACCCCGTCGTCCTCGCGAAGGAGCTCGCGACGATGGACGTCCTGTCCGGCGGCCGGCTCGAGATCGGCATTGGCGCGGGATGGATGCAGACCGACTACGACCAGGCGGGCATCCCGTACGACCCCGCACCGGTGCGGATCGACCGCATGATCGAGGGCATCGAGGTCGTCCGTGGCTGCATGGCACCGGGTCCGTTCTCGTTCTCGGGCCGGCACTACACGATCACCGGCTACGACGGCCTCCCCAAGCCCCTCTCGCGTCCGCCCCTGCTGGTCGGTGGTGGTGGACCGCGGATGCTGCGCTACGCGGCGCGGGAGGCCGACATCGTCGGCGTCAACCCCGTGCTCACCAGCGGTCGAATCGACGCCTCGACCATCTCCTCCATGTCCGCCGAGGAGGTCGACGCGAAGGTCGCCGTCGTCCACGAGGCCGCGGGCGACCGGCTCGCCGGCATCGAGATGAACATCCGGGCGTTCCTCGTGGCCATCGCCCCTGACGCAGCCGCCGCCACGGCGGGGGTCGCGGGCATGGTCGGGGTGCCCGAGTCGATGGTGGCCGCGTCCCCGTTCGCCCTGGTGGGGCCTCCCGCCAAGCTGGTCGAGGATCTCCTGGCCCGCCGGGAGCGCTGGGGCTTCTCCTACGTCATCGTCGGGGGCGAGAACCTCGACGACTTCGCCCCCGTGGTCGCCGCCCTCGCCGGGCGCTGACGCCGCCCTCCGGCAATCCGGAGCCGATGCACGGGACGGGGTCCCCGGTGGCATAGCCTGTCGGGTGCCGGCCGCACGGGCCGGTGCCAATCAGGAAACGAGACATCACTAATGCGCGGAACCGTCAAGTTCTTCAACGCCGAAAAGGGCTATGGATTCATCGCCCGGGACGGTGGGAAGGACGTGTTCGTCCACTTCAGCAACATCGCCGGTGAGGGCTACAAGACCCTCGTCGAGGGCCAGACCGTCGAGTTCGACGTCGGCCAGGGCCGCAAGGGCGAGGAAGCCCAGAACGTCGTCGTCGTCGGCTGACGACGCGGAGTTCGTGACGTTCCGATCGACCCGCGTGCTCAGGCGCGCGGGTCGATCGGCGTAACGACGTCCGACGACTGCTCGATCGCCTCGGCGACGTCGAGCGCCAGAAGATCCCGGTAGCGGGCAGACACGACTTGCACGCCGACCGGCATGCCGTCGGCAAACCCGAACGGTACGACCGCCGCGGGGAGCCCGAGCAGGTTCGGCGGTAGCACCGGGCGAAGCAGCTCGAGCGTCGCGCGCGCACCCTCGGGACCCGAGATGTCGGCGTCGTACGTGAACGGTGGCTGGGTCCACACAGGACACAGCAGCACGTCCCACTGCGCGAACCACTCCGACCACGCACGTCCGATGCCGTTGCGCCGGTACTGCGCCTGCGACCACTCGGCGAGCCCGACCTGAGGCGAGAGATCCTTGGTGAGGTGGAGGAATGCGCGCCCTCCCTCCCCCATCACCGCGTCGAGCA
>JBIIHV010000225.1:0-2813 GCA_044235415.1 Ilumatobacteraceae bacterium
GCGAGATGTCCGCGAGGATGAACGCGTCAAAGAAGGACCGGGTCTCCGCGATGGAGGCCATGGAAGCACCGACTCCGCCAGCGCCAATCACCAGGATTCTCATCGTCAACCAGACCAGTTCGTTGCTCGCGCTGTGATGCGCGGGCACCCACAAGTCTACCGGCGTCTGGTCAGGATCGCCTTCACGAGCTCGTTGGAGATCGCATACCCGATCGTCACCGCGGCCAGGGATGCGAGCACCATCGGGGACAGTGCGGTCATCCCGAGCGGACCCGCGACGGGCGAGAACGGCACGGCGATTCCGACGACGGCGACCGCCGCACTCGCCCACGCCAAGGCCCGGCCGGGCGCGCTCCGGAATAACGGTCGTCGAGTGCGCAGGACGAGGAGCGCCACAACCTCTGTCAGCAGGGACTCGACGAACCAGGCCGACCTGAACGCTGCCTCGCCGGCATTGAAGCCGACGCGGAGCACCACGAACAAGGCGATGTCGAACGCGGAACTGACTGCGCCGAACACGAACATCGCAGTTCGGATCTCCCGGACGTCCCACGACCGGGGTCGCTCCACGAGCTCGGGATCGACCCGGTCCCCCGCCACGGCCATGGCAGGCACATCGGACAGCACGTTCAACAGGAGGATCTGGCGGGGCAACAGCGGGAGGAAGGGGAGGAATGCCGAGGCCGCGGCCATCGACAGCATGTTGCCGAAGTTCGCACTGACCGTGACGCGAATGTAGGTGAGGGTATTGACGAACGTCCTGCGCCCGAGCAACACGCCGTCTGCCACGACGTCGAGGCTCTTGTCGAGCAGCACCAGCGCCGCGGTCTGCTTCGCGGCGTCGACGGCGGTGTCGACCGAGATGCCCACGTCCGCATCGTGCAGCGCGACCGCGTCGTTGATGCCGTCGCCGAGGAAGCCCACCGTCTCGCCGCCCTCGCGCAGTGCCGCAACGACACGCTGCTTGTGCAGGGGTTCGACCTCGGCGACGACGCCGACGGTCGCGCACCGCGATGCGAGCTCGCGCTGATCCATCGCCGCGATTTCCGCGCCGGTCAGCACCGTCGATGCATCGATCCCCACCCTTCCCGCTATGTGGGCGGCCGCGAACCGATTGTCGCCGGTCACCAGCACGATGCGCACGCCGAGGCCCTTGAGCCGCTCGATGGCCTGAGCCACACCCGTCTTTGGCGGGTCGTGGAAGGCGAGCAGACCCCGCAGCACCATGCCGCTCTCGTCGCCGACACCTATCGCCGTCGCACCGGGCAGGTCCTTCGTCGCAACTGCAAGGACGCGGTAGCCCTCCGCGCTGAGTTCCGCGAACCGCCCGTGCACGCGGGTCTCCACCTCGGCGATCGGGACCTTGATCCCGGCGGTATGAGCCCACCGACACGCACCCAGCACCTGCTCAACCGCGCCCTTCACGACGAGCACGGTCGACGCACCGTCTCGGACGAGCACCCCGAGCCGCTTGCGGGTGAAGTCGTAGGGGTTCTCGTCGAGCAGCATCCCTGCAGGACGGCCGCCGACGCGCACCACCGCGTCGTCGATGGCGCTGGACGTGTGGCGCTGGAGCGACGCGTTCAGGGCGGCGAGCCGCAGCACCTCGGCATCCTCCGCCCCGTCGACCCCGACCGCCAGGTCGAGCCGGACTGCACCCTCGGTGAGGGTGCCCGTCTTGTCCGTGCAGAGCACGGACATTGCGCCGATGTCCTCGATGGCGTCGAGCCGACGCACGATCACCTTCCGCCGCGCCATGAGTCGCGCGCCGTTCGCAAGCGACACCGACACGATCGCGGGGAGCAGCTGCGGCGTGAGACCGACGGCAAGGGCGAGGGAGAAGAGCATCGATTCCGTCCATGCACGGTCGAGCGCGACATTCACGGCAAAGAGCACTGCCACGAGGACCGCGACAACCCTCACCAGCAGTCCGCCGAAGCGAGCCATGCCGAGTTCGAAGCCCGTGGTGACCTCCGCACCGCCGAGCGATGCGGTGAGCGCGCCGAACTCGGTCTCCGCACCGGTGCGCACCACCAGCGCCTCGCCCGTGCCGCTGACTGCGTGCGTCCCCATGAAGACGCAGTTGGATCGAGACCCGAGTTCCGTCTCCGCGGCGAGCACCCCCGCGCGCTTGTCGTCGGGCGAAGACTCGCCGGTGAGGACGGCTTCGTCAACGACGAGCCCGTCCGCCACGAGGAGGCGCGCATCGCCCGGCACGAGGTCACCAGCGCGCAGGACGACGACGTCCCCTGGCACCACCTCCCCGACCGGCACCGACTCCTCCTGCCCGTCGCGCCGAACTTCGGTCGACACGTGGATCTGCGACACCAACGAGTCGACCGCACTGCCCGCACGGCGTTCCTGCCAGAAGCCGAGCGCGCCACTGGCCACCACGATCGCGAGGATGATCGCGCCGTCGAGCACCTCGCCGAGCAGCATCGACACCACGGTCGCTGCGATCAACACGAGGATGATCGGGTTCTCGACCTGTGCAACGACGAGTCTCCAGCCCCGGTGTCCACGCGGCCCAGCGATGGTGTTCGGTCCGTGCTCCATCAGTCGGCGGCGCGCCTCCGCGCCGGTCAACCCGCCGCGGCCGGTCGCCAACCTGTCGAGCAGCGCGTCCTCCGGCGCCGACCAGAGCTCGTGGGCGTCCCCCACCGATGCGCGCACCGCCGCCACCCGACCAGTGTCACGGTGGACCGTGCCGCGGACACGTGACTCCAGTCCCTCACGTGCACGGCGCACGTGCGTCCGTCAGAGTGGGCGCGAGTCGCTCCAGCTGCCGTCGCAGGCCAGCACCGTCAGCAAAC
>JBIIHV010000227.1:0-2795 GCA_044235415.1 Ilumatobacteraceae bacterium
CGAGGGGACGAGGCGCATCGACGCCTCGTGCGGGAGGCACAGGAAGACGACGTCGCAGGTACGGACCGCGTCGAGGTCCATCTGGTCGAAGGTTCGCCCGACATGGGCGGCGGCCAACGACGGGGCGCTGCTGGCGATGGGCTCGCCGGCCCGCCGGTCGCCGGTCGCGACGTCGACGCGGAAGTCGGGGTGCGCATCGCACAGCCGGAGGAGTTCCGCGCCGGTGAAGCCAGAGGCGCCCACGACCGCAACGGACCGCATTGCATAACTATACAGGACAGCGAATAACTATCCACGCACCCCGTTCACCCCCGGAGCACGGCACCCGCCTTCGCTGCCGCAGCGACGCACCGGCCCCTGACCTCCGCCACCTCGGCATCGGTCAGCGTCCGGTCGGGCGCCTGCAGCCGGACGCGGTACGCGAGGCCACGACCGGCCGCACCGCCGTCGCGGTACACGTCGAAGAGCGCGACCGACGTGCACCACTGCCCTGCGGCGGACTTGACGGCCCGCACGATCGCCGACGATGCGACCTCATCGGGCGCGAGGAACGACAGGTCGAAGTCCGTCGAGGGGTACCGGCTCACCGTCTGTGCACGGGCCGGACGCGGCTCCTCGGCGAGGAGGATCGTCAGGTTCACTTCCAGCCACGCCACCCGGCCGTCGATGCCGTACACGGCGAGGACGCCGGGGTCGATCTCGCCCACCGCCCCGAGCACCTGTCGGCCGCGCGTCAGCACCGCGCTCCGACCAGCGTGCAACCCGGGACACGGCACGGTCTGGTCGAGTTGCAGCGGCGTACCGAGGACCGCCGACACGTGCGACCACGCGCGCACCGCCGCCGGTGCCTCGTCCCCCGCAATCGCGACCGCGAGGCATTCGTACTCGTCCGGAAGGTGGCCGTCGCCCTGTGGGTAGGCGTGGCCGACCTCGAACAGGGCGATCCGGTCGTTGCGGTGCGACTGGTTGTACGCCACCGCCTTGAGGAGGCCCGGGCGAAGCGAGGTCCGCACGACGCTCTCCTCCGCGACCAATGGGTTGGCCAGCCGCAGGGCCGATCCCGACTCGAGCCCCGCTGCTTCGAGCTCGCCCGGCGCAAGGAACGGGTTGGGCATCGCCTCGGACGCACCGAGCGCGACCATCACCTCGCGCACGCGCCGCCTCCGCTGCTGCACCGCGGTGAGTCCGCCGTGCTGCGGAGACCTCGGACGCCGCGAACCGAGGCTTCCGTAGCCGAGGTGCCGAGCAACCTCCTCGACGACGTCGATCTCGCCGCCGCAGTCTGGTCTCCACGACGGGACGGACACCGGCACCGTACCGTCGGTCCCCTCCGGGCCGACCGCGAAGCCGATGGGTTCCAGCCGGTCCGCAAGGACCGAGCGGTCGCACGGCACACCGAGCACCCGCTGCACCTGGGCGGGGCGAACGGCGACGGTCCGCACCGCGGCGGGGAGCGCCGGCGACGACACGTCGGAGACCGGACCGTGCACCACGAGATCGGGGCAGGTCGCCGAGAGGTACCGGGCGAACGCGGCCGTCGCCCGCGCCATGCCGTGTGGATCGACGCCGCGCTCGAAGCGAAGCGAGGCCTCCGTGCGCAGACCGTGGCGCGCGGCGGTCCGTGCGATGCCGAGGGGCTCGAACCACGCCATCTCGAGCGCGACCGATGTCGTCGTCGGCGTGACCTCGGACTCCAGACCGCCGATCACGCCTGCGAGGCCGACGGGGCGGCCCGAACCGTCGCAGATCAGCAGGTCGTCCGGACTGAGCTCCCGGCGCTCCCCGTCGAGGGACACCATCGCCTCCCCGGCGGCGGCACGACGGACCACGAAACCGTCCGCCACCGCAGCGAGGTCGTACGCGTGGTTGGGCTGGTTCAACTCGAGGTTGACGAGATTCGACGCGTCCACGATGTTGTTGATGGACCGCATCCCGACGTGGCGGAGCCTCCGGGCCATCCAGTCGGGCGACGGCGCGACCCGCACTCCGGTGACGACGGCGACCGTGAACCTCGGGCACCCCGCCGGATCCTCGATCACAACGGAAAGGGGCCGCGGATCGCCGCTGAACACGGGTTCCGGCAGCGGCGCGAGCCCGAGCCCGAGCCGGGCGGCGAGGTCCCGTGCGACGCCGTAGTGGCCGAGCGCATCTGGGCGGTTGCGCGTGACGTCGACGTCGAACACCCAGTCGGACCGGATGCCGAGTGCGTCGTGCAGCGGCTGGCCGGGGGCACGCGACGGGTCGAGGAGCATGATGCCGCCCGCATCGGCGCCCAGCCCGAGTTCGTCCGCGGAGCACAGCATCCCCTGGCTCTCGATGCCGAGGATGCCGCGGGCGGAGATCGTGCGACCGTCGGGCATCGTCGTGCCGAGCGTGGCGAGGGGAACCAGGTCCCCTGCCGACATGTTCGACGCCCCGCACCACACGTGGCGCTCGACCCCGTCGCCGGCGTCCACCCAGACTCGGCGCACCTTCGCCGCATCCGGGTGCGTCTCGACCCGCAGGACACGGGCGGTCACGACGCCCGGCACGGGGACGTCGACCCGGACGACCGACCCGACCTCGAGGCCGAGCGAGGACAGCGCGTCGGCGAGGGCCGGCGCATCGTCCCCGAACGGGGCGAACTCGTTGAGCCAGGACAGGAGGATCTTCACCGGAACTGCCTGAGAAAGCGGAGGTCGTTGGTGTACATCTCGCGGATGTCGGCGACCGAGTGGCGTTCCTTCGCCATCCGGTCGATGCCGAAGCCGAACGCAAATCCGGTGAACTCCTCGGGATCGACGCCGCCCGCGCGG
>JBIIHV010000228.1:0-2778 GCA_044235415.1 Ilumatobacteraceae bacterium
ACGGTCGAGACCCAGGAGGCGTGCGGGTTGGTGGTCGACCAACCGGGCCTCCCACGTCGCGACCGGACCCGCTCCGAGCGTCGCCGAGAGCCAGGCCGGGAAGTCTGGTGCCGGTTCCCCCGTCGACCACGTGGCGACGAGGTGACGCTGCCGGTCGAGGACGAGGCCACGGTCGTTCACGTCGCGGTCCAGGTGGATGGCGAGCTGCGAGATGCGTGCCACGGGTTCACCCGAGTCGAACGTCGCCGTCGCTCCGTCGGCGAACACGGCGCGACCCGCGATGCGCAGGTCACGATCGAGCCACGAGTTGAGGAGCGGAGATCCGTAGACCTCGAGGCCGAGCTGGGACGCGCCGAATGCGTGCTGGTCTGGACGGGGCTTCAGGACGAAGCCCGGCGAATCGCTGTGGGCACCGATGATCCGGACCCCCTCCGTCGCGATCCGATCCATTCCCGTCCACGCGATGAGTGCGCCACCGCGCACGAGGAGCCCGCGCCGCGATCCGAATCCCTCCGTGAATCCCGCGTCGAGGAGCCGGTGGCGCCAGGTGTCGACCAGATGGTGCTGGGTCGGGGACGCGTCGAGATCGGAGGCGAGTGACGCGACGTCCATCAGCCCGTGGAGCCGGGCAAGGTCGGCACCGTGACCGTCTGCCCGAAGAGCGTGCACGTCGCACCTGCGACCGACCCGTCCTGGATCGCCACACGGGCGCGCTCCACGCACACGCTGACGTTGTCCCGTTGGTCGAACGCTGCAACCGCGACGACCCCGCACACGATGACGAGCAGGAGCTTGGTGATCAGGGACTTCACGAACTTGAGGACGAGGAGCCCGATGACGACAGAGCCGCCGACCGTTCCGAGCGCGATGTCCTGTGCGGCCTGTGGATCGAGTGCGAGGAGCGCCACGGGGACAGTGTGCCACCGACGGAGCGGTACCGTGGGGACGGTGCGCCGAGGGACCGATGGCTTCGTGCTCGCAGGCGGTCGGAGTTCGCGGTTCGGCTCCGACAAGTTCGACCACGTGGTGGACGGCAGGACGATGGGGGAGCGGGCGATTGAGGCGCTCTCCGAGCTGGATTCGGTGACCATGGTGGGACCCCGCCGCGGTCCGGTTGCAGGGGCGTCATGGTGGTGCGGCCGCCGCGAGGGCGAAGGCCCTCTGGGCCCGTTGATCGACGTCCTGGAACGTGCCGGCGCAGGGCTGGCAGTCGTCCTTGCCTGCGACTACCCGTGGGTCGAGCAGCCGCTCGTCGGGAGGCTGGTCGCCGCCCTGACCGGGGACGTCGACGTCGCGCTCGCCGATGACGGTCGTCCACACTGGCTCGTCGGAGCGTGGCGGGCCGAGCGAGCCGTCGGGGTGCTGAGTGCAGCGTGGGAATCGGGCGAACGCAGCATCCATCGGGCTGCGTCGGGACTGGCACGTGCCGTCGTCGCCGCCGAGCAGTCGGAGCTGCTCAACGCGAATCGGAGGACCGATGTCGGTGCATGACGCCGTGTGGATTGCCGACGACGCCCACCTGCACGAGGTCGTCGACATGTGCGCATCGTCCGGCTTCTACTCGCTCGACACCGAGTTTCACCGGGAACGCACCTACTTTCCGCAGCTCGCGCTGGTGCAGGTTCGAGTCGCGGATCGGACCTTCCTCGTCGATCCGTTGTCGTGCGACGTGCAATTGTTCGGGCGGGCCTTTGCATCCGACGCCCTCTGCCTCGTGCACGCGGCGCAGCAGGACCTCGAGGTGATGCGCCAGGAGTCGGGGCACGTTCCGTCGCGCATCTACGACACGCAGATCGCCGCCGGCTTCCTCGGTCTCTCGTCGCCGTCGCTGGCGTCGCTCGTGCAGATGGAGGCGGGCGAGGCGCTGCCCAAGGGCGACCGGATGTCCGACTGGCTCCGACGACCGTTGTCGGACGCCCAGCGCCGCTACGCCGCCCTCGATGTCGCCTACCTCTCTCGCATCCACGGTTCGCAGGTGAAGCGTCTCTCCGAGCTGGGACGGCTGGAGTGGGTCGAGGCCGCGTGCGAGGACCTGAGGCGCCGCGACCACGGACCCGCGGATCCCGCCACTGCATGGCAGCGCGTGAAGGACGTCAGGACCGTGAAGCGCGCGGACCGCGGGGTCGCGATGGCGGTCGCAGAATGGCGCGAGCGTCGCGCCGCAGAGCTCGACATTCCGGTGCGGAGGGTGGTGTCCGACGTGGCACTGATGGCCATCGTGCACGCCAAGCCGGAGACGTTCGAGGATCTCTCGTCGGTCCGGGGACTCGACGCCCGCTCGCTCGGCCGCGGCGGGGCAGAGGCAGTCCTCGCCGCAGTGCGCGAGGGTCGGGAGCGGGTCGTCGAGGCGCCCGAGTCCGATCACGAGCCGATCGACCGGAGGATGCGCGGCGTCGTGCCGCTCCTGATGGCATGGATCGCCGAGATCGCACGTGTGAACTCGATGGATCCGACCCTGCTGGGAACCCGCCGCGATGTGGTCGAGTTCCTTTCTGGCGACGCGTCGGCGCGGCTCCGCAACGGCTGGCGGCGGCAGATGGTCGGGCAGGACCTGGACCGGATCGTGTCAGGAACGGCTGCACTCGCCTACCAGTCCGACGGCAGCCTCCGCCTCGTGGACTCCGAGGCGCCCTGATTCGACCCCGCGGAGCAGGTAGCATCACGGTGCTGCATGCAGGGCGTTGACGGGTGGTGCTGACCGCTCGAGTGAGGTCGGAATCCGTGAAAAAGGGTCGCCACCGTCGTTTCGAGGAAGCGCGGAAATTGAAGCAGGCGGGA
>JBIIHV010000229.1:0-2776 GCA_044235415.1 Ilumatobacteraceae bacterium
CCTCGGTCGTCCGGCATCCTTCAGCGTCCCCACGGGGAACTTCGGCAACGTGCTCGCCGGCTGGATCGCGCGCCGGCTCGGCGCGCCCGTCGAGCGGCTCGTCGTCGCGTCCAACTCGAACGACATCCTCACGCGCTTCTTCGAGACTCGCCGCATGGAGGCGCTCGGCGTCGTGCCGACGCTCAGCCCCAGCATGGATATCCAGGTCTCGTCCAACTTCGAGCGGATGCTCTTCGAGATGAACGGACGCGACGGCGCGGCGACGGCCGCGCAGATGCGCGCCTTCCGCTCCGACGGCTCGTTGTTGGTGTCGGACGCGCAGTGGGACGGCTGGATCGCGCCGGTGTTCCGTGCGGCGCGCTGCGACGACGCGCAGACGCTGGCGACGATCGCGAAGGTCCACGCCGAGACCGGCATGCTCGTCGATCCGCACACGGCGGTCGGCATCGCGGCGGCCCCTGCGTGCGGCGACGGCGACGTGGTCACGCTCGCCACCGCCCACCCGGCGAAGTTCCCCGACGCGGTCGAGCGCGCCACCGGCGTGCGCCCCGAGCTGCCCGCGCACCTCGCCGACCTGCTCGACCGGCCGGAGCGCACGGTGGTGCTGCCCAACGACCTCGCGGCGATCGAGGCGTTCGTGTCGTCGCACCGCACCCGCTAGCCGGGGAGCGTTGCCGACGCGCCCCGCCACGGCTACCATGCACCCGTCCCCGCACTGCGGGCGACGCTCCTGATTGCCCCGGGCCCCTGGCCCCTGGCGCCCGCGAGTGGCCACCGCCGAGTTCGCACGGTGACCTCCCTCCACACGAGGACCATCGCCGGTCGCCCGGATCGGGATCCCCGCGAACCTCGGACGCTGCCGCCCGTTGCGGCGCATGAAAGCAGGAATCGTGTCCACTGAAGGCACCGAACCATCCACGTCAGGCCGCGCGAAGGGCGGTGAGCCGCTCTCCGAGTGGGAGATCGAGCTCGCCGAGCACGAGGGCACGCCGATTCCCGACACCGCACGGCGGCCGCAGCAGCGCTCCGGCGGACAGCAGCGCTCCGGCGGACAACGCGACGGAGGCCCGCGCGACGGTGGTCCGCGTGACCGCGACGGCGGCGACGGCAACCGCAACCGCAACCGGCGGCGTCGCCGCGGCGGCGGAACCGGTCGCGGCATCCGTGACGAGGGCCCGCAGGGCTCCGACCGCTACGAGCTCGACGACGAGGGCGCGAGCACCGAGCCGCTGAGCACCGAGCCGGTCGACGTGTCGGGTTACCTCGACCTCCGCGACGAGGGCTACGGGTTCCTCCGCGTGCGCGGCTACCTGCCCAGTCGCGACGACTCGTACGTGTCGGTCCGCCTCACCCGGCAATACGGCCTCCGCAAGGGCGACTACGTCACCGGCGTGTCGAAGCCCGCGGCGAGGGGCGAGAAGAACCCGGCGCTGCTCGAGGTGCGCACCGTCAACGGCGCACCGGCCGACAAGGCGAAGGGCCGCCCCCGGTTCGAGGACCTCACGCCGCTGTTCCCCGACTCGAAGCTCGTGCTCGAGAGCGCGGGCGACCCGGCGAACATGACCGCGCGCATCATCGACCTGATCGCGCCGATCGGCAAGGGGCAGCGCGGCATGATCGTGTCGCCGCCGAAGGCCGGCAAGACGACGGTCATGAAGACCATCGCGTCCGCGATCGAGAAGAACCACCCCGAGGTGAACCTGATCGTGCTGCTCATCGACGAGCGGCCCGAGGAGGTCACCGACATGCGCCGCACGGTGAAGGGCGAGGTCATTGCCTCCACCTTCGACCGCCCGAGCGAGGAGCACACGATCGTCGCCGAGATGACGATCGAGAAGGCAAAGCGCATGGTGGAGATGGGCAGGGACGTCGTCATCATCCTCGACGGCATCACCAGGCTCTCGCGTGCCTACAACCTCGCTGCGCCGGCGACCGGCCGCATCATGTCGGGCGGCATCGACGCCGGTGCGCTGTATCCGCCGAAGAAGTTCTTCGGCGCGGCGCGCAACGTCGAGGAGGGTGGCAGCCTCACCATCCTCGCCACGGCGCTCGTCGAGACGAACAGCCGCATGGACGACGCGATCTTCGAGGAGTTCAAGGGAACGGGCAACATGGAGCTGCGCCTCGACCGCAAGGTCGCGGAGCGCCGCATCTACCCGGCCATCGACGTCGACGCGTCGAGTACCCGCCACGAGGAGCTGCTGTTCGACCGCAAGCAGCTGCAGATGGTCTGGAAGCTCCGTCGCGTGCTCTCGGGCCTGGCCGCCGACGGCAACGCCGCGCCGGGGCTCGAGCTGCTGATGGACCGACTGCGGACCTTCAAGAACAACGACGAGTTCCTCGCCGAGATCGCCAAGCAGCCGGGCGCGTAGCGCGGTGCAGGACGGCGACGCCGCCCGTCGGCTCGCGGCCGTCAAGGTGCGCGCGGTTGCGCCGCGCCTGCCGATCGGCGCGATCGTCGACGACGTCGAGTTCGGCCGGGGCGCAGCCGTGGCGGGCAGCGACGGCGTCGCCGCGTGGATCGACGGACCATCGGCGGCAGACGCCGCGGTGCTGTGGTGGGCGCGGCGGTCGCCGGGCGTGCCGTTGCACCTCGTCGGCGAGCCGTCGCTCAGCCGCGTCACCCGGCGCCTCACCGGGCTCGACGTCGCGGTGTGGGAGGTGTCCGGCGGAGAGGTCCGGCGGTCCGAGCCCGAGGCGCCGGCTCCGCGCTCGACGGTGCCCGCCGCACACGAGACGTTCGCCGCGGTGATCGAGCGGTGCGGCGCCGAGCCGG
>JBIIHV010000049.1:0-9279 GCA_044235415.1 Ilumatobacteraceae bacterium
GAGGTGTTCCACCAGCTGTCCGGCCTGCTGGTGCTGCTGCTCATCGCGCTGTTCCTCGCGCTGGCGATCGAGCCGGGCGTCAATTTCCTCGAGCGGCGGAAGTGGTCGCGCGGCCTCGGCACTGCGGCGATCCTCGTCGGCACGCTCCTCGCGTTCGCGGCACTGATCGGGCTCGTCGGGTCGCTGGTCGGGTCGCAGGTCGCCGACGTGCTGCGCAACAGCGACCGCTACGTCACCGAATCGGTCGACTTCCTCAACGGCAACTTCGGCACGAAGATCGACCCCGCCGAGGTGAACGACGCGATCACCGACCCCGACGGCCCGGTGCAGGAGTTCATCCGCAACCAGCAGTCACGGGTCTTCTCGCTGTCGATCGACGTGCTCGGCGGCGCCCTGCAGGTGTTCACCGTGCTGCTCTTCACCTTCTACCTCGTCGCCGACGCGCCGCGCCTGCGGCGGGCGATCTGCAGCCGGCTCGCACCCGAGCGGCAGCGCATCGTGATGGACACGTGGCAGATGGCGATCGACAAGACCGGCAGCTACCTGTACTCGCGCACGCTGCTGGCCGCGGTGTCGACGGTGGTGCACTGGTTGGCGTTCGAGGTGATCGGCAGCCCTGCGCCGCTCGCCACCGCGCTGTGGGTGGGCGTGATCTCGCAGTTCGTGCCGGTGCTGGGCACCTACGTCGCGGCGGTGCTGCCGCTGTTGCTCACGTTCCTCGAGTCACCGGGGCAGGCGGTCTTCGTGGCGGTCGTGATCGTGGTGTACCAGCAGGTCGAGAACTACCTCGTGGCGCCGCGCATCACCGCACGCACGCTGCAGATGCACCCTGCGGTGGCGTTCGCGTCGGCCATCGCGGGCGCCGCGCTGCTCGGTGCGGTGGGGGCGGTGCTTGCGCTCCCGGCCGCCGCGATGATCCAGTCCGTGGCGAGCGAGTGGGGCCGTCGCCACGAGGTCGTGGTCGACACGACCCACCGGAGGCGCACCACGGGCCGGACGCCGGCGAAGAAGGCCGGGAAGGCGAAGCGGGCGCGCACGGCCGCCAAGCCGCGACTGGGGAACGACTAGCCGGTTTGCTGGCGGGCCGGGCGGACTACCCGGCCACCTGCTGCACGTCGGAGATGCCGGCGAGTCCGCGCAGCACCTCGACGGTCGCGTGCGGCACCTCGGTGGTGGTCGCAATCACCATCATCGCCGTGCCCGGTGCCTCGGTGGTGCCGACCCCCATGTTGGCGATGTTCACGCCTGCGTCGCCGAGCGCGGTCGTCACCCGTCCGATCGCGCCCGGTGCGTCGTCGTTCTTGACGACGAGCATCCACCGCGACGGCGGCACGTCGGTGGTGTGTCCGTCGATCATCACGATGCGGGCCTCGCGGCGCCGGCCGGTGAGCGTGGCGGCCATGCTCCGTCCCGATGCGCGCAGCTCGACGAGGTTGAGGAAGTCGTGGTGCGCCGAGGCCGTCACGGCGCCGGCGCGCACGGCGACGCCGAGCCCCGACGCCACGCGCGGTGCGTTGACCATCGACACCCGCTGGTCCGACCACGTGGACATCGCGCCGACGAGGGCGCTCGCCACGATCGGCTCGGGGCTGTAGGCGCCGATCTCGCCCTGCACCGACACCTCCAGCTCGGCGGGTGGCGCGCCGACGTAGGACGCGAACACCCTGCCGATGCGCTCGGCGAGCGGGATGAAGGGCCGCAGCGCCTCGTGCACCTCGCCGGTGCCGGCGTTGACCGCGAACGGCACGAACTCGTTGGCGAGCGCGAGGCACACCATGTCCGCCACGGTGGAGCCCGCGCGGTCCTGCGCCTCGGCCGTGCTCGCGCCGAGGTGCGGCGTGGCCACCACGTTCGGGTGGCCGACGAGTGGCGACCCCGTCGGCGGCTCGTGCACGAACACGTCCAGCGCGGCGCCCGCGACGCGGCCGGACTCGAGTGCCGCCAGCAGCGCGCCCTCGTCGACGATGCCGCCTCGCGCGACGTTGACGATGCGGATCCCGTGTTTCGCCGACGCGAGCGCCTCCGCATCGATCAGTCCCGTGGTCTCCCGCGTCCTCGGCAGGTGCACGGTGACGACGTCGCTCGTGGCGAGCAGGTCGCCGAGGGCGAGCAGCTCGACGCCGAGGTCGCGCGCCCGGCCGGCCGAGACGAACGGATCGTGCGCCACGACCTGCATGTCGAATGCGCGCGCCCGCTGGGCGACGAGGGCGCCGATGCGCCCCAGCCCGAGGATCCCGAGGGTCTTGCCGGCGAGCTCGAATCCCTCCCACCGCGACCGCTCCCAGCGGCCCTCTGCGAGCGAGCGGTGCGCCTGGGGCACGTTGCGGGCCATGGCGAGGATCAGCGCCATCGTGTGCTCCGCGGCGGAGAGCACGTTCGACTCGGGCGCGTTGACGACGAGCACGCCGCGGGCGGTCGCCTCCGCAACGTCGACGTTGTCGAGGCCGACTCCGGCACGGGCGACGACCTCCAGCCGAGGCGCGCGATCGAGCAGCTCGGCGTCGACGGCGGTGGCGGACCGCACGATGAGCGCGCGTGCGCCGGCGACCGCGACGAGCAGGTCGTCGCGCGACCGTCCGGCGCAGTCGGCGACCGAGTGGCCCGATGCGCGCAGCCGCTCGATCGCGGGCGCCGCGATGGTCTCGGCAACGACGACGTCGGTGCTCATGCGAGGTGCTCCACGACCCAGTCGATGCAGGTGAGCAATCGTCCGACGTCGTCGGGCTCGACGGAGGGGAAGGTGGCGATGCGCACCTGGTTGCGCCCCAGCTTGCGGTACGGCTCGGTGTCGACGATCCCGTTGGCCCTGAGCACGGCGCACACCTCCGCGGCGTCGACGCCCTCGAGGTCGACGGTCGTGACGACCGGCGAACGGTGCCGCGGGTCGCGGACGAACGGTGACGCCCACTCCGACCGCTCCGCCCACCGGTACACCATCGACGACGACTCTGCGCTGCGCGCTGCCGCCCATTCGAGCCCGCCGCGGTCGAGCATCCAGCGCAGCTGCGATCCGATGAGCACCAGCGTGGAGATCGCGGGCGTGTTGAGCGTCTGGTCGAGGCGCGAGTTGTCGAGCGCGGCGCCCAGGTCGAGGAACCCCGGCGACCAGCGGGACCGGCGCAGCGACTCGATCCGCGCGACGGCCCGCGGCGAGCACAGTGCGAGCCAGAGCCCGCCGTCCGCTCCCAGCGCCTTCTGCGGCGAGAAGTAGTAGACGTCCACCTGATCGAGCGGCACGGGCATTGCGCCCGCCGCCGACGTCGCGTCCACGAGCACGAGTCCGCCACCCGCGGATCGCGCGGCCGACAGGTCGAGCGCGGCACCCGTCGAGGTCTCGTTGTGGGTCAGACAGATCGCGTCAGCCGTGGTCGGCTGCAGCGCGGGCACCGTCCCCGGCTCGCCCGTGACGACGTGCGGGTCGTCGAGGTGCGGAGCGGCGAAGGAGGCCTCCGCAAACTTCGACGAGAACTCGCCGAACACGAGGTGCGCGCTGCGGTGCTCGACGAGCCCGAAGAGCGCGGCATCCCAGAACGCCGTCGCGCCGCCGTTGCCCAGCAGCACCTCCCACCCGGAGGGCGCCCCGAACAGCTCGACGAGCCCCGAGCGGATGTGCGCGACCAGCGCGCGCACCGGAGCCTGCCGGTGCGACGTCCCGAGGAGCGGCGACGACGCGAGTTCGTCCAGCTGCTCCTGGCGGATCTTGGACGGTCCGCTGCCGAAGCGCCCGTCGCGCGGGAGCAGGCCAGGGGGGATGGCGGGGGGCATGTGCGAGGTCAGTGTCGCAGCCCCCGGGCGGAGATCGCAGGAGTTTGACGAAAAGTCCGTTTCACCCCGCATGACGGCGGGTGCGACGGTCGCGACCGTCGACGGCGGTTGGTCGGGGATGGGAGATTTGAACTCCCGGCCTCCACGTCCCGAACGTGGCGCGCTACCAAGCTGCGCTAATCCCCGGATTGACGAACGAGATGCTACCGAGCTACTCGCTCGGCGCGGCAACGGCGCCGGCGCCGGCAACCGAGCCCGACCCGTCGACCGGGCCGTCGTGCCACGCACCACCGCCGGCGACTGCACGGGCGGCGAGACGGAGACGCAGTGCGTCGAGGGGCTTGACGATCCAGCCCTCGGCGCCGCAGCGCCTCGCGAGGTGCACGTCGGCGGAGCGGTCGAGCAGGATCAGCGCGGGCACGTGCGGGATGCGGTGCGAACTGTGGTCGAGGCGCAGGTTCATGGTCACCGCCATCGCGCCCATCGTCCCGAACTGCGAGTCGAGCACCGCGAGGTCGGGGGTGCGCGAAGCGACCACCGACGGCACGTCGCGCCCGTCGCGGCACACGACGAACGACGTGTCGGGGGCGCCGAGCGCGGCGAGCACGTCGTCGAGCACCCACTGTGCATCGGTGCCGACGAGGATGTGCACGGCGCGATGCTACCCGGTTGCGTGCGGCGAGGGCCCGCCCGATACCGTGGCGCACCGACCATGCGGCGTGCACTTGCGACCATGTTCCTCGTGTTCGCGGGGGCTGCCGCGATCGCGGGCACGGTGCGCGCGGACGACGGTGGATCCGCGTCGCTCGCCCCCGTCGACGTCGTGCCGGTGAGCGGGCTGGTGGATGAGGTCGTCGCCGGTGCGATCGAGGACGCGCTCGTGCGCGCGGCCGGCAACGGCGCGCAGGCGGTCGTGCTGCAGGTGAACTCCCGCGGAGCGGTCGTCTCCCGCGAGCGGATGTCCGAGGTGCTCGAGGCGGTCGCGGCGTCGCCGGTCCCCGTCGCGGTGTGGGTCGGTCCGACGGGCGCGCGCGCCTACGGGCTGTCGGCGCAGCTGCTCGCCGTCGCGGACGTCACGGCCATGGCGCCGGGCGCGCGCATCGGATACAGCGGAAAGCTGATCGAGCTGGAGGGCTCCCCCGTGACCTTCGGGCGCGCCGATGCAGCCCTGCGCACGTCGAGCCTCGGCTTCGACGAGGCGAGGACGGCGGGGGTGCTGCGGTACGCGGGCGGCGACGACGGCGTCCCGGTGATCCGCAACATGCTGCTCGCGCTGGACGGCGTGCAGGCCCGGGGCGCGGTGCTCGACACCGTGGTCGAGCGCGTGGACGCGAACGGCCAGGTCGTGCGCGACGCGACGACGGCGCGCTTCTTCAAGCTCGGGCTCATGGGCCAGTTGATGCACACCGTCGCGAGTCCGCCCGTCGCGTACCTGCTCATCGCCGCGGGGCTCGCGCTCCTCATCTTCGAGTTCTTCACCGCGGGCATCGGCATCGCGGGCGCCACCGGAGCCGTCTGCGCGGTGCTGGGTTGCTATGGATTCGCCGCGCTTCCGGTACGACCCGTCGCCGTCGCGGCGCTGGTCCTCGCGTTCCTCGCGTTCGCGATCGACGTCCAGGTCGGCGTTCCGCGGCTGTGGACCGGGATCGGGTCGCTGCTGTTCGTCGTCGCGTCGTTGACGCTGTACGAGCCGATCGACGGGTCGTCGATGCGGCTCCCGTGGCTGACCCTCGTCGCCGGCACCGCGTCGATCCTCGTCGCGTTCGTCGTCGGCATGCCGTCGATGGTGCGGACGAGGTTCGCGACGCCGACGATCGGACGCGAGTGGCTCGTGGGCATGGACGGCACGGTGACGACCGGGGTCGAGCCCGAGGGCTTCGTCGAGGTGGCGGGAGCGTCGTGGCGCGCCCGCACCAACCGCGCGACCCCGCTGCCGGCCGGCAGCGCGTGCAGGGTCGCGGGCATCGACGGCGTCACGCTGCTCGTCGAGCCCCTCGAGGGTGCTGCCCGCGACTACCGCGAGCGCGGGCGGCGCGATGGGCGCGGCTGACCCCGCGGCACCCACGATCGGCCGCTTCCAGCCGCTGGACTGGGTGCTGTTCGTCGTCCCCGGCCTGATCTGGGGGTCGTCGTTCTTCCTCATCGCCGTCGGGCTCGAGTCGTTGTCGCCCGGGCTGATCACGCCGCTGCGCGTGCTCCTCGGCTTCGCGACGCTCTCGGTGCTGCCCGCGTCGCGCGCACCCGTTCCGCGCGGGGCGTGGCCCAAGATCGCACTGCTCGGCGTGCTGTGGCTGGCGGTTCCGTTGACGTTGTTCCCCTATGCGGAGCAGCACGTCTCGTCCAGCGTCACCGGCATGCTCAACGGCGGCACGCCGGTCTTTGCGCTGCTGGTCGCGTCCACGATCCACCGCCGCCTCCCGTCGCGCGGCCAGTTCACCGGGATCCTCGTCGGGCTCGTGGGCGTCGTGCTGATCGCGCTGCCCACGATCGGCGAGGGCTCGTCGAGCGCCAGTGGCGTCGCGATGATCCTGATCGCCGTCGTGATGTACGGCTTCGCGATCAACGTCGCCGCGCCGCTGCAGCGCAGCCACGGCGCGCTGCCGGTGCTGTGGCGGGCGGAGATGGTGGCGCTCGTGCTGCTCGCACCGCTCGGCGTCGCGTCGCTGGACGAGAGCGACTTCGCGTGGCGGCCCGCCCTCGCGGTGCTGCTGCTCGGCGTGCTGGGCACGGCCGTCGCGCACGCGCTGTCGGCCACGCTCGCGGGACGGGCCGGCGCGACGCGCGCGTCCGCGACCACCTACCTGATGCCGGTCGTGTCCCTGTCGCTCGGCACGGTCGTGCGCGGCGAGCACGTCGCGGTGCTGGCGATCGTCGGCTCGGGCCTCGCGCTCGCGGGGGCCGCGATACTCGGCCGCAGCGCCGCACGCCACTAGGCGCGGTCGAGCCTCGGTCCCGCGACGCGGACGTCGCCCCGGCGCCGCGTCACTCCCTCGCGGTCGAGGTGCTCCGCGAGCGGCACGGCGTGCTTGCGGGTGATGCCGAGCGCCTCGCGCAGGGCGGACACGGTGAAGCCGCCGGGATTCGCGGCGAGCAGCGCCCGCGCCGCCGCGACGGCGCGGGCGACGGCCGTCGGATGGAAGATGGTGCCGTCGCACGACACGAGCGCGCCCGTGCGCACCAGCTGCGACAGCACGGCGCGATCGAGGCCGTCGGGGTCGGGCGGCGCGCACCCCGCGCGCTCGAACGCCGCGAGGTAGGGATGATCGGCGACGCCGGTGGCTCCCGCCAGCCGGATGCGCCCTGCATCGGTGCGGAGCCGATCCGATGCGCGGACCACGGCGAGGTCGCGCGGGCCGAGCCGTGCGGCGTCGGCGCCGAGGTCGCCCGCCGCACCGACCTCGGCGACGAGACGGTCCTCGGCCGCGGCGAACGCCGCGTCGGTTGTCGCCCAGTCGCCGACCCGGCGCTCGACGTCGCCGTCCGCGAGTGCGCGCCCCGCGAGCAGCGGCAGGTCGTGCAGCAGCACCCACCCGCGCGCCGCGACGAGTGCGCGCGGCGACGGGTCGGGGTCGGTCGTGGCGAGCGGCGCCACGGGATCGACGTCGAGCACCGTGCCGATGCCGACGGTCTCGTCGCGTCCGGTCTCGCGCAGCACGAACCGGTCGCCGGGTGCGAGGGGAAGCGCGACGGGCAGCCACGCCCGCAGGAGCCCCGAGCCGCCGGGTGCGACGGGGGCGCGCACCCTGATGCGCGGGCGCACCTCCGCCGTGCCGACGTGCAGCACCCAGTCGCCGCGCGACGTTGCGTCGTGGTCGAGTGACGGCATCGTCGCGAGCCGAGCATCGAGCACGCCCGTCCGCCACCACGTTCCCGGCGCGACGATCGCATCGCCGCGCCCGACCTCGTCACGGGAGACGCCAGAAAGGTTGAGCGCGCAGCGCTGCCCCGGTGCAATCGTCGCGACGTCGGCACCCGCGCGCTGGATGCCCCTGATGCGCGCCGAGGCGCCGCGCGGCTCGATCACCACGTCGTCGCCGACGGCGAACGAGCCGTGCACGAGGCTGCCCGTGACGACGGTGCCGGCACCCGCCACCGCGAAGGACCGGTCGACCCACAGCCGAGGCCTCGCCGGGTCGGGCTCGACCTGCCCCGCGAGCACGCGCGACAGCTGCCGCCGCACCTCGTCGATGGTCGCCGGATCGCCCAACGACGTGGCGACGACCGGTGCGCCGTCGAGGAACGTCCCCGCCACCCGTGCCGACACGTCGTCCATCGTGTCGCGCAGCCGCGCGGCGTCGACCGTGTCGCCCTTCGTCACCGCGACCACGCCGGTCGCGGTGCCGAGGGCGTCGAGAACGCGCAGGTGCTCCTCGCTCTGCGCGCGCCATCCCTCGCGCGCGTCGACGACGAACAGGCACGCCCGCGCCGCGTGCACGCCGGCGAGCATCGTCGCGACGAAGCGCTCGTGGCCGGGCACGTCGACGAACGCGACGGACGTGCCGGGCTCGAGCTCGGCGAAGGCGAAGCCGAGGTCGATCGTCATGCCCCGGCGGCGCTCCTCCTCCAACCGGTCGGGGTTCGTGCCGGTGAGCGCCTCGACGAGGGACGACTTGCCGTGGTCGACGTGTCCGGCGGTGGCGACGAGGTGCACGGCGGGTCAGTGCGCGGGCAGCGAGGCGATCGCCGACTCGAGCACCGCGTCGTCCCCGGGTGCGACGCTGCGCAGGTCGAGGATGGTGCGCCGCCCCTCGACGCGCGCAACCACGGGCGGCACGTGCGCGCGCAGTGCGGCGAGCATGTCCCCGTCGAGCGCGATGCCGACCGATGGCATCGATGCGCCGGGACTGGACCCGGCCCCGGGCAGCGCATCGGTGGCGACGACCTCGCCGTGGCCGGTGGAGGCGACGAGCCGCTCGGCGCGCGCGCGGAGCGACTCGAGCGGCGCGGCGACCATGGCCCAGAACGGCACGTCCCGCACCGCGCGACGGTCGAGGTACGCGAGCACGGTGTCCTGCAGCGCCGCGATGACGAGGCCGCCGGGCCGGAGCGCGCGCGCCAGCGGGTGCGCCGCGCACGCCTCGACGAGGTCGCGGCGGCCCGCCACGATTCCGCACTGCGGGCCGCCGAGGAGCTTGTCGCCGCTGAAGGTGACCATCGCCGCGCCGTCGACGAGCGCCTGGCGCGCGGCCGGCTCGTCGGCCAGCCACGCGGGCGGAGGACCGCCGAGCCACGGGCACGACGAGTCGACGAGCCCCGAGCCGATGTCGGCGACCACCGGCACACCGAGCGTCGCGAGCTCGGAGACTGGAGTCGACTCGACGAACCCGTCGACGCGGAAGTTCGACGGGTGCACCTTCAGCAGCAGCGCGACGTCGTTCCTGCGCGATTCCACCGCCCTGCGGTAGTCGCGGAGCCGGGTCTTGTTCGTGGTGCCGACGTCGACGAGGCGCGCGCCGGACCGCTCCAGCACCTCGGGCACGCGGAATCCGCCGCCGATCTCGACGCTCTCGCCGC
>JBIIHV010000230.1:0-2763 GCA_044235415.1 Ilumatobacteraceae bacterium
GTCAAGCGGACGCGGCAGGTCGCCGACTTCGACGACCTCATCGCGCGGTCGGTGGATCGGCTGCGCGACGACGCGGCCTTCGCGGCCGCGGTGCGCTGGCAGTTCCGGCACCTCTTCGTCGACGAGGCACAGGACATGAACCCCCTGCAGTGGGCGATGCTCGCCGGCATCCGCGGCGACAACCCCGACGTCTTCCTCGTCGGCGACCCCCTGCAGGCCATCTACGGATGGAACGGCGCCGACCGCGCCCGGTTCGACGCTCTTCCCGACGTCCTTCCCGGGGCCACGACCGTCGTCCTGCCGCGCAACTACCGGTGCAGCGGCAGCATCGTCGCCGCGGCGCGCCACATCGCCGCACAGACGAGCGACGAGGTCCGGGTGGAGGCCGTCCGCGAGTCCGGCCGTTCCGTCGAGCTGCTCGGCCTCGCCGACGAGCACGAGGAGGTTCGTGCGATCTGCGCCCTCGTCGACCGTGCACAGCGGCGCGGCTGGGCGTGGTCCGACGTCGCGGTGCTCGTGCGGACGAACGCCCAGGTTGCGCCGATTGCCGGAGCCCTCGCTGCGAACGGCGTCCCCGTCGCGTCGGCGGTGCGCAGCGCCGCGATGGCCTCCGCGATTTCGTCGGCATCCGAGTGCACGGGTCGCGAGCGCCTCGCGGCGTGGGCCGCGGACGCCGAGGAGGACGGCTCGAACGGCGCCGAGCGCGAGGTCGCGGCGATGGTGCGCGCATTCCTCCTGCACGAACCGCGCCCCGACGGCCGGTCGTTCGCCGCTTGGGCGTCCGCGACGCACGACGCGTCGCCCGCCGGAGGCGTGTCGATCCTCACCTTCCACGCGGCGAAGGGGCGCGAATGGCGGTACGTCATCGTCGCCGGCGCCGAGGAGGGACTCGTGCCGCACCGCGCCATCGCCTCGGGTCCCCTGGCAGAGGAGGAGATCCGCCTCGCCTACGTCGCGTTCACGCGTGCAGCAGATGCGCTCACCGTCACGTGGACCGAGCGCCGCGGCACTCGGCGCACCGGGCCGAGCCGCCTGCTCGAGGGACTGCCGACGACGGATGGCTCCGCCGTGGACGTCGACGACGCGACCCGCACCGTCCAGAAGATCCGCAGCCGAACGGCGGCCGCCGACCCGGACGCCGCGATCCGCACCGCGCTCGCTGCATGGCGGCGGGACCTCGCGCGCGCGACCGAGCAGGACCCATCGACGATCTGCTCGGACGCCGACCTCGAGCGCCTGATCCGCCTCAGGCCCGGCGACGTCGACGCGCTCTCCGCGATCCTCCCTGCACCGGTCGCCCGGAGGCTCGCACCGCGCCTGTTGCCGCTGCTCGCCGGCCGGGCCGGCTAGCCCTCTTCGCGCAGCTTCAGGAGCCGCTCGAACACCTCGGGCCGCATCGACACGAACAGCCCGGTCGCCCGCGCGCACAGCACCTCGCCGTGGTGCAGGGTGCCGGAGGTGCGTATCTTGCGACCCTCGACTCCCGTCACTGTTCCGTGGAACGTGAGTTCGCGGCCGAGGGGCGTCGGCGAGACGAAGTCGACCGAGAGGTTCACCGTCATGCCCGGATTGCCCGTCATCGACTGCGCGACGCCGAGCACCTCGTCGAAGTATGCGGCGATGACGCCGCCGTGCACGCAGCCCGGCGGTCCCTCGTAGGCCGCACCGAACGCGGCGATTCCCGTGACCTGCGGAACGCCCCCGGCGTCGACGGTCGCCGACACCTGCAGCGGCACCGCCAGCGGGTTGGCCGCTCCGATGACCGGAGACCGGTCGAGGAACGAGATGCCCGGCACCGTGACGAGGCCGTCGATCTCGCGGCGCACCTCGTCGGCACGCGCCGCGCGCCTCAGGTCGTCCTCGGACGGAGGAGCGTGCCGCTGGTGGAAGCCCTGGAAGGCGTTGCCGTCCTGCGTCACCGGCGCACCCTCAGCAGAGCACCGCGACCGGGGCGTGGTCGCTCGGCTGCTCGCCCTTGCGCGCGTTCCGATCGACCACGCTCCACGTGCTGCGGGACGCGACGGGTCCGGTGGCGAGCACCAGGTCGATCCGCATGCCGTGGCCCTTGTGGAAGCTGCCGTCGCGGTAGTCCCACCAGCTGTAGATCCGCGGCTCGGGGTGCTGCGCACGGACGACGTCGACCAGCCCCCAGTCGCACAGCGACGCGAGCGCCCGCCGTTCGGCGGCACTGACGTGCGTCGAACCCTCCAGCGCGGCCGGGTCCCAGACGTCGCGGTCGTCCGGGGCGATGTTGAAGTCGCCCGCCACGACGAGGTCGCCGTCGGGCTCCGAGACGGCGGCGACGTGGTCGCGCAACTGGCGCATCCAGCGCAGCTTGTACTGGTAGTGCTCGTGGTCGAGGGCACGGCCGTTCGGGACGTAGACGCAGACGACCACGAGGCCGCCGCAGGTGGCGGTGACGATCCTCGCCTCGGGATCCGGCTCGCCGGCGGCAAAGTTGACGATCGGCCGCTCGATGCCGAGCCTCGACAGGATCGCCACGCCGTTCCAGCGCCCCTGGCCGAAGTGCACCGAGTCGTAGCCGAGGGCGAGCAGCTCCGCCGACGGGAACGCCTCGTCGGTCATCTTCGTCTCCTGCAGACAGACGACGTCGGGCCGCACCTCACCGAGCCACGCAACGACGCGGGGCATCCTCGCCTTCAGCGAGTTGACGTTCCACGTCGCGACGAGCACGCGCGACAACCTACTTCTTCCGCGCCTGCACCTTCTTCGCCGGGGCCGCGAGGTGCGCGGGCTTCGCGC
>JBIIHV010000231.1:0-2728 GCA_044235415.1 Ilumatobacteraceae bacterium
AACTGCGAACACCGTGATGCTGCGGATGAGGTCGCCTTCGCCACCAAAGAGAAGGGTCGTGGCTGCGACGACGGCGAGACCGAATGCGAGGACGAGCTCCATGAAGTAGCGGGGAAGCGTGGAGAGGAACGACGACCGGAGACGGGCCCGCGACAGGGCCTGGCGCGCAGCGAGCATGTGCGGCAGGAACGATCGCGACGGCATCACCGAGAGCACCTTGCCGAGCGCGTACGAGTCGCCCAGCGAGTCGTACACGGCCATGGTCGTCGACACCACTTCGTTGCCGGCAGCCATGGTCCGGCCGGACAGCATGCGGTGCTGCAGCACCGCGACCCCGAGGAAGAAGACGGTGGTGGTGATGGCGGTCACTGGCGCGAGGTAGACGAGCGTCAGGAGAATGACGGCCCCGGCGAGCAGTTCGGCGATGATCGAGTAGCACGCAAACAATGTGCCGCTCATGAGCGCACCGGGCCCGCGGTCGACGGCGTTGTAGAGGTCGTTCAGGTCGAAGCCCCGCGCGCGGATGCCGGGGTCGCCGACGTAGGCGACCAGGTTTGCGTGTCCGATGCGGACCTCCTCGGCCGAGAGCACGGGCATCATCCGCCAGGTGACGACCGTCGAGAGGATCGACCGCACGGTGAAGAGCACGATGACGAGCACGATGCTGCGCCCGCTGTCGACGACGGCCACCGACTCGGCGTCGACGCCCGCAACGAAGATCGTCGCGATGGCGAACAGCGCGGCGGTGTCGAGCAGGGCGAGCAGCAGCTGTGCGACGACGAATCCGGCGAGGAAGCGCTTTGCGCGGCGCGACAGCAGTCCGCGGGCCTCGCGGAACAACCGGAGCGCCTCCCTCATCGGGTGATCATCATGTCGGCCACGCGCACCGCGTCGAGCCCGTCCCGCAGGGTGACGATGCCCTCCTCGTGGCGGCCGACGACGGCGTCGCGGAAGCGCTGGTGCTCCACGGCGAGCGGCTCGTTCTTCACCAGCGCAAAGCGGGTGATGTCGCCCTCCGAGACGCCGCGGAAGTCGCTGATGCCCGACCAATTGCCGTCACTCCGTCCGTTCCGGTACAGCGTGAGGTCGGCAGTGAGCGTGTCGGCGACGAGCGCGCCGTTCTCGCCCAGCACGGTGACGTTGCGCTCCTTGAAGGGCGTCAGCCAGTTGACGACGTGGTTGACGATGATGCCGTTCTCGAGGTGGCCGACGGCGAGCACCATGTCCTCGTGCGGCCGGCCGCTGCGGTGCGAGGTGCGCGCCGAGACCTCGCGGTACCTGCTGCCCGCGATCCACGCGGTGAGGTCGATGTCGTGGGTCGCGAGGTCCTTCACCACGCCCACGTCCGCGATGCGCGCGGGGAAGGGCCCCTGCCGCCGCGTCGTGATCTGGAAGATCGGGCCGAGCACGCCCTCCTCCAGCTTCGCGCGCATGGCCTGCAGCGCGGGGTTGAAGCGCTCGATGTGCCCCACGGCCCCCACCAGACCGGCAGCCGTGAACGCGTCGACGAGCTGCGTGGCCTCGGCCAGGTTCTGCGCGACGGGCTTCTCGATGAGCGCGTGGATGCCCCGCTCGGCGAGCCGCAGGCCGAGCTCGAGGTGGAACGCCGTCGGTGCCGCGACGACGCAGTAGTCGGGGCGCGCCTCGAGCAACCCATCAATCGTCGGGTGGATCGTGTACTGCGCCGGGATCGTCGAGGGATCGACGAACGGGTCGTGCACGCCGACGAACTCGACGTTGGCGAGCTCGTTGAGCACGCGCAGGTGGTGGCGTCCCATGACGCCGAGCCCGATGAGCCCGGCCCGCAGGTGCGTCACGAACCCGCCGCGACGACGTCGTTGACGGTCTCGACGATCCTCTCGAGGTCGGACTGCGCGAGGTTGGGGTGCACCGGCAGCGACAGGCACGTCGCCGCGACGCGCTCGGTGGCGGGGAGGTCGAGCGACAGCCGGAACGACTCGAGGCGGTGGATCGGCGTGGGGTAGTAGACGCCGCAGCCGACGCCGCGGGCGGTGAGCTCCTCGGCCACGCGGTCGCGATCCTCGACCAGGATCGTGAACTGGTGCCAGACGTGCACGGCGCCCACCGCGGTGCACGGCAGGCGCACGCCGCGGAGGTGGGTGTTGAGGAACAGGGCGTTCGCGCGGCGGCGCTCGTTCCACTCGGGGAGGCGCCGCAGCTGCACGCGGCCGATGGCGGCGTGGATGTCGGTCATGCGGAGGTTGAAGCCGACGACCTCGTTCGCGTAGCGCTTCTCCATGCCCTGGTTGCGCAGCAGCCTGCACATCCGCGCCACGTCGGCGCTCGGCGTGGTGATCATGCCGCCCTCCCCGGACGTCATGTTCTTGGTGGGGTAGAAGGAGAACGAGGACGCGATGCCGAACGCGCCGACGGGCGTGCCGTCGAGCGACGCGCCGTGCGCCTGTGCCGCGTCCTCCAGCAGCAGAAGGCCACGGGTGCGGCAGATCTCGCCGATGCGCCGCATGTCGGCCGGATGGCCGTACAGGTGTACGGGCATCACGGCCTTCGTGCGCGGCGTGATGGCCGCCTCGACCGCGGCCGGGTCGAGCGCGAAGAAGTCGGGCTCGATGTCGGCGAACACCGGCACCGCGCCGGTGAGCGCCACCGAGTTGGCGGTGGCGGCGAAGGAGAAGGACGGCACGATCACCTCGTCGCCGGGGCCGATGCCCGCGGCCAGCAGCGACACGTGCAGCGCCGACGTACCCGA
>JBIIHV010000232.1:0-2723 GCA_044235415.1 Ilumatobacteraceae bacterium
CGATGCAGATCTTCGACATCCCGTTCACCTCGGTGAGCAGCTTCGTGCTGCTGATGAGCTCGCTGACGATGGTCCTCGCGGTCTCGGCAGCGACCAAGTCCGACGACCGGTCAACGGTGCTGTGGCTGACGGTCACCGGGTTGCTGGGCGCCACCTTCGTGGGCGGACAGGTGTACGAGTTCACCGCCTTCTACAACGAGGGACTCGGATTCTCCACGAGCCTCTTCGCGTCGAGCTTCTACGTCCTGACGGGATTCCACGGGGTCCACGTGACCGTCGGCATCATCATGCTCTTCGCCCTGGTGGCGATGATCAGGCGCAACAGGATCCCCGGCAGCAAGTCGGAAACGGTGGAGATGATCGGCCTGTACTGGCACTTCGTCGACGTCGTGTGGATCGTCATCTTCACCCTCATCTACCTCATCCCGGTGTGACCTCCATGACCGAACAGCACGCACACGAAGAGCACGGCATGTCCAACGCCGGATACGTGAGGATCGCGCTGATCCTCGCGGCCATTACGGCACTGGAGGTGTCGACCTACTACGTCGACTTCGGGCCGCTGTTCATGCCCGCGTTGATGGTGATGATGGTGGTGAAGTTCGTGATGGTCGTCAGCTACTTCATGCACCTGAAGTTCGACAAGCGGGTCTTCAGCGTGATGTTCTACGCGGGTCTCTTCCTGGCGATCTTCGTGTACGCCGCGGCGCTGTCCACCTTCAAGTTCTTCATTGCCTGACGGTCCGGCCGTGCTCGCTGAGGCGGCGACGCTCGACCTGAGTCCCTGGCGCTTCCAGGCGCACCCCGAGGTGTGGCTGTTGGTCGCCTTCCTGGTCGGCAGCTACGTCTACGCCATCCGGGTCATCGGTCCACGCTCGACCGCGGAGCGCCCGCTGGTGACCCGCCGGCAGGTGGTGTCGTTCGCCGCGGCCATCGGGATGCTCTGGCTCGCCAGCGACTGGCCGATGCACGACATCGCCGAGGAGTACCTGTACTCGGTCCACATGTTCCAGCACATGGTGCTGTCGTACTTCGTCCCACCGCTGGTGTGGCTCGCGACGCCGGCATGGCTCTTCGATGCGGTCGTCGGGTCGGGACGTGCGCGAACCGGGGTGCGATTCCTGTGCCGCCCCGTGGTCGCGGGAGTCCTGTTCAACGGGGTGATCATGATCACGCACATCCCCGTGTTGGTGAACCAGAGCGTCTCCAACGGGCTGCTCCACTACACCCTGCACGTGCTGGTCGTGACGACCGGCCTCGCCATGTGGGTGCCGATGGTCGGCCCGGACCGTTCGTGGCAGATCGGTCCCGCGGCCAAGATGATCTACCTGTTCCTCATGTCGGTGGTGCCGACCGTGCCCGCGGCATGGTTGACCTTTGCGGAGGGCGTCGTCTACCGGCACTACGACATCGCGGTCCGCGTGTGGGGGATCTCGGCCACCGTGGACCAGCAGGTGGCTGGTGCGATCATGAAGACGGGCGGCAGCATCTTCCTCTGGACGATCGTCGTGGCGCTGTTCATCCGGAACTTCTCGCGGAGGTTCGGAACGGAGCAGTCGCTCCGTCGCACCGACGACGGCACGCTGACGTTCGAGCACGTGCAGGCCGAGTTCGGCCGCACCGAGCCGGCCGCCGAGCCGAAGCGCTAGATCGCCGGGTCGGCGCGGTTCAGTCGGCGTCCCACCGGAAGGTGCGCGCAGCGAGGAGGGGCGAGACGACGGCCCACGACGCGAGAACGATCCAGTCTCGCCCGTCCACCGTGGCTCCAGAGAGTGCGTCGCGGAGGGCGGAAGTCATGGCCGTGGCGGGACTCATCTCCACGGCCGCGGCGACGAGCCCGGGTAGGTGGACGGTGTCGAGCACGAATCCACTGGCGAGGAGCAAGAGCAGATACAGCGCGTTGAGGGCGGCGAGGGTCACCTCGGCGCGAAGGCGACCGGCGATGCCGATGCCGATGCCGGCACAGGCGAGGCCGCCGAGGGCGGCGGCGAAGAGCGCCACGGGAATGCCCGCCGCGTCGGGGCGCCAGCCGAGCACGAATCCAATGACACCGAGCACCGCAAGCTGCAGTGCAACGACGGCGCCGGTCGCGATCGATTTGCCGAGCACCAGACGCCGTGACCCCAGCGGTGTCGCGCCGAGCCGCTTGAGCGCGAGCGACGAACGTTGGAAACCCGTGGCGATGCCGAGTCCCGTCATGGTGCTGGACAGGACCGCGAGGGAGAGGATGCCCGGCACGAGGAACGCGAGCGACGTCGGGTCGGGCAGCACGTCCACGGTGCCGAAGAACACCAACAACCCCGTGGGAATGGCGAGCACGAGCAGCAACTGCTCTGGATTGCGCAGCAGGAGGCGCAGCTCGAAGCGCACGTACGACAGCAGCACGGTCATATCCGCCCCAGGACGCGCTGCACGTGGGACTCGAGCCCTCCCGTCGAGCCCGTGACGTCGAGGATCGCCGCCTCGCCCGCCGCCGCGAGCGGCTGGAGGGCGGCAACCACGGATCCGACCTCGGATCGTGCGGGAATGCGCCACCATCCGTCGCCCTCCTCGACGACCTCACCGATCAAGCCGGCGAGACGTGCTCGGTCCACCGGCCGGTCGAACCGCACACGGACGCCGTCGCCGCGCCTGACATCGTCCATCCCGAACTGTCCGATCGTGCGGCCCCGATCGAAGACGACGACGGAGTCGGCGAATCGCTCTGCCTCGGCGAGCTCGTG
>JBIIHV010000233.1:0-2714 GCA_044235415.1 Ilumatobacteraceae bacterium
CGATTCCACACCCGTCGTCCCCGATGGCATCGTCGAGACCCGCGAGTCCGTGCGCTCCGGCGGCGGACGTCGCGCGGTGCTCGGGGCGGCGGCCGTCGCGGCAATCGGACTCGTGCTGATCGCCCTGCCGGGCTGGCCGCTCGGCGCCATCGGCTTCCTGCTCGTCGTCATGGCGGCGCCGGCGCTGCCCGTCGTGGGCGTGCCGGCGGTGTCGGGACCCGTGTTCTACGCCATCGGCGCCGTGGGCAGCGCCGTCGTCTGGTGGATCGTCGGGTCGATCGCCGGCCGCCGCGCGGCCAAGCGCGCCGTGGCCGACTGGTCGGACTGGCGGCGCGAGCTGATGCCCTTCGCGGTCGGCATCTCGCTCGGCGGCATCGTCGCGCTGGTGCTGGGCACCATCGTGCTCGGCACCTTCTAGCCGCTCAGGGCACGACGAGGTCGCGCAACCTCGCCAGCTTCGACGGGCCGATGCCCGGCACCGCCAGCAGGTCGTCGACCGACGCGAACGGACCATTGCGCTCGCGGTGGCCGATGATCGCCGCGGCCGTCGCGGGGCCCACGCCCGGCAGGTCGTCGAGCTGCTGCGCAGTGGCGGAATTCAGGCTGACGAGCGCCACGCCGGTCGCCGCGCCCGGTGCACCGATGGCCGGTGCGGGCAGTGTCGGCGCATTCACGCCCGGTTGTGGCGCGCGCGACGGCGTCCGTCGTCCGCGGCGCGGCACGTAGACCTGCACGGCGTCGCCCAGCGGCACGGCGAGGTTGACGCGGTCGAGGTCGGCCGATGCGGTCGGTCCACCCGCGGCTGCGAGGGCGTCGACCACCCGTGCGCCGGGCGACAGCGAGTAGACGCCCGGGTTGCGGACCTCCCCTGCCACGTGCACGACGACGTCGAGCGCAGGCGCGGGCGCCGTGGCGGCCACTCCCAACGCGCTGACTGGGGCGATGGTGGGCAGCGTGGCCTCGACCGGTGGCGGCGGCACTCGCACCAACCACCACGCAGCGACGGCGACGATCGTGCCGCCCACGACCGCGCCGATGGCACGTGAGGGGGGTGCGGCGCGCAGGCGGTCGACGACCGGCTGGAGCACGCGGGGAACGGGGATTGGCCGCACGCGCGCATGTGTGCGGCCCGAGCCGAAGCGTGCGACTCAGGGGCGCCGCGCGTGGCGCCCTGTCCCCGCGCTGCGCGTCGACCTAGAAGAGCTGCGCGGTGAGGCGGCGGCGCCAGCCCGCGGTGCGCGGGTCGTCGGCGCCCATCGCCTCGAGGATCTCGAGGAAGCGGGCCTTGGCATCTTCGTCGGTGCGCACGGATGCCAGCAGGCCCTCGAGCTCGCGGTCGTAGTCGTCGTCGGGCGGGGCTGCCGGTGCGGGCGCCTCGTCGACGGCCGGCTGCTGGGCCTCGACGATCAGCTCCGACGTCTCGTCCCCGTCGGCTGCGGCACCACCCACGCCGTGCTCGGCTGCGAGCGCGACCACCTTGTCGACGAACTCCGTCACCACGTGCTCGGGCAGCGTGCCCATGAAGCCCTCGATGATCTGGCCGCCAATCGCCACGTGCACGGCCGGAATGGACTGGATCTGGAACGCCTGTGCGAGCGCCGGGTTCTGGTCGATGTTCACCTTGGCGAGCACCGCCTTGCCGCCCGTGGCGTCGATGACCTTGTCGAGGATCGGTCCGAGCGTGAGGCACGGGCCGCACCACGGCGCCCAGAAATCGATGACGACCGGCGCCTGCATGGAGCGCTCGAGGACGTCGGACTGGAACGTTGCGTCGGTCACGTCGATGTGCACGGCCCAGACGCTACCGGCAGCGGCCAATGGCTAGGTTGCTGGGCGATGGCGGACGGGGGCACGACGGGCATCGACGAGGCACGGGTGGGTGCGTGGTACGCGCAGCACGCGCCCGGCACGGTGCCGCCGCTGGAGTTCCGCATGATCGCGGGCGGCCATTCCAACCTCACCTACGAGGTCGTCGACGGCGCCGGGGCGCGCACCGTGTTCCGCCGGCCGCCGCTGAGCCACGCGCTCGCCAGCGCGCACGACATGGGCCGCGAGCACCGCATCATTGCGGCACTGCAGGGATCGGCCGTGCCGGTGCCGCCCGTGGTGGGCATGTGCGCCGACGAGTCGGTCAACGGCGCGCCGTTCTACGTGATGCGCTTCGTCGACGGCCACGTCGTGCGCGACCGAGCCGCGGCCGAGTCGCTGCTGGACGAGGCGGCACGGGGACGCGCGTGGCGGTCGCTCGTCGACACGCTCGCCGCCCTGCACCGCATCGACCCCGCGGCGGTCGGACTCGGCGACCTCGGCCGGCACGAGGGCTACATCGAACGGCAGCTGAAGCGCTGGTACGGCCAGTGGAACGCCTCGAAGACCCGCGAGCTCGCCCTCATCGACGACGTGCACGCAGGCCTGTCGGCGCGCGTGCCGGCCCAGCACGGCACCAGCATCGTCCACGGCGACTACCGGCTGGACAACTGCATCGTGTCGCCGACGGGCGACGTCGCCGCCGTGCTCGACTGGGAGCTGTGCACGCTGGGCGACCCGCTCGCCGACCTCGGCCTGCTGATGACGTACTGGACCGGGCCGGGCGACGAGGAGTCCGCGGGCGCCCTCACCGCGTCGGGTGCGCGGCCCGCGTCGAGTGCGCCCGGCTTCGCCGACCGCCGCGACCTCGCGGTCCGCTACGCCGAGGCGTCGGGGCGCGACGTGTC
>JBIIHV010000234.1:0-2672 GCA_044235415.1 Ilumatobacteraceae bacterium
ACGCGGGAGGTGCTCGAGCACATGCTGCGCACGCCGATCAGCCGGGCCACCGGACTCGCGGACCGCTTCGGCGACTGAGGCGGACCATGCCGGCCGCGCCGCGTCGGCGGCGACCCCTCGGGCGTCCGGTGCCGAAGTCCCCTGAGGTCTCGCAACGGATGCAGCGAATGCCGAGCCGCGGGACGGGCCCCGAGCAGCGCCTCGCCGCCGAGCTCCGGCGCCGGCGGTACGCCGTGCGGGAGCACGATGCCGATCTGCCGGGGCGGCCCGATCTCGTCCTGCCGCGCCTCCGCGTGGCCATCTTCGTGCACGGGTGCTTCTGGCACGGATGCCCTCGGCACGGCACGTTGCCGAAGCACAACCGCGCGTGGTGGCGCGAGAAGATCCGCCGCAACCGCGAGCGCGACGTGCGCAACGTCCGTCGCCTCCGGCGCCTCGGATGGTCGGTGTTCGAGGTGTGGGAGCACGAGGACCCGGGCACCGCGATGTGGCGCCTCGGAGCGCTCGAGCGCAGGCGTATCGCGGCCGGCGTGCGGACGGCGCGGAGGGGCTAGCGAGCGGTTCGGATTCCGGCACCGGCAATTCTTGTCAAGTCTTCCGCAATCCCAATACCACCAACGGGTTGCGGCACTTCCGGCACGTGCCGATCGGGAGGCCATGGTGTAGGCCACGCCGCCATGACCACGACACCCAAGACCATCCTGATGATCGTCGAGTCGCCGCAGAAGGCGACGAAGATCCAATCGTTGCTGTCCGGCGGGCCGGAGCGGTACGTCGTCGCAGCGACGTATGGCCACATCGCCGACATCCCCGAGGGCGACGACACGGCCGTCGACCGGGCGAACGGCTACGAGCCGAGGTACGAGCTCACCGAGGGTGGACGGAAGGTGGTGGCGGACTTGCAGGACCTGCTCACGGGCGTCGACGCCGTCGTGCTCGCCACCGACGGCGACCGCGAGGGCGAGGTGATCGCCCAGCACGTCATCGACTTCGTGGTGAAGCCGGTGAGGCCGGACCTGCTGAAGGAGCTGCCGCGCGCCACCTTCGACGCGATCGCCGAATCCTCGATCCGGGCGGCACTTGCCGAGCCACGTCGGGTCGACCCCGAGCTGGTGGAGGCCGCAAAGGCCCGTCGCGTCGTCGACCGACTCTTCGGGTACGAGGTCACCGAGCTCGCGTGGCGGAAGGTGAACCGCGCGGCGAGCGGCGGCCGGACGCAGAGCCCGGCGCTCCGGATGGTGATCGAGCGCGAGCAGGAGCGCATGGCGTTCGTGCCGGCCGAGTACTGGACCGTCGAGGCGGTGCTGGATGGCGTGGACGGCGCGGCTGCCCGCGCGGTTCGCCTCGACGGTCGCCCACTCGTGACGGGTGCGGCACACCTCGACGGCAGCGCGCCGATCGACGGCCGCGCCTTGCTGGACGAGGTGGCGGCGAACCGTCTCGCGGCCGGGGCCCGACAGCTCACGGTGACGAACCGCGAGGAGCGACCGGTGACGCGGCGGCCGAAGCCGCCGTACAACTGGAGCGCGCTGCTCCGCGACGCCAACACCCGTCTGGGCATGTCGGTCGCCCAGACGACCGCGATTGGCGAGGCCCTCCGCAACGCCGGCCTCGTCACCTACCTGCGCACCGACAGCACCCACTTCTCCGACGAGACGCGCGCCGCAATTCGTGCCCACGTGGCCGCGACGTTCGGGAGCGACCACGTCGGGGACGGTGCCGTTCCCGACGCGAAGCCCGGCGCGATCGTCCAGGGGGCGCACGAGGCGGTGCACCCAGTCGACATCACGGTCGAGGTGGCGGAGGGCTTCGACGATCGGGCACGCGCCCTGTACGCGATGATCCGGGCGCGCACGCTTGCCTCGCAGATGGCACCTGCCCGCGGCCGCACCACCACGGTGACGCTGGAGGGGGGCGGCGCGGAATTCCGTGTGTCGTCCACGGTCATCGACGAACCGGGCTTCCTCCGGGCGCTTCCGGATGGCGACGGCGCGGCCGAGCCCGCAGCCGACCTCGGCGGGCTGATGGTCGGCGCGGTCGTCGACGTCGAGTGCACCGTGACCCCCCACGAGACGCAGCCTCCCGCGCGGTACACGGAGGCGTCGCTGATCGAGGCGCTCGAGGAGCGCGGCATCGGCCGCCCCAGCACCTACGGCGACGTGGTGGGGAAGCTGCGGGACCGCTTCGTCTGGCAGCAGGGGGGAGCCCGGGGCGCACTCGTCCCACGGCTGTCGGCCTTCGCGATGGCGCGGATGCTGGAGGTGCACTTCGCGGAGTGGGTCGACGACGGCTACACGGCGCGCCTCGAGCAGTCGCTCGACGGGGTTGCGTCGGGGACGACGAGCCGCACGTCGGTCGTGACGGCGTTCATGGAGGGTGACGGCACCGCACGAGGCTTCGCCGCGGCCGTCGAGTCGGCCGGGAGGTCTGATGACCACTTCTACGATCTCGCGACGCTTGGCTCCCATCCGGAGACGGGCGAGGACGTCGTCTTGAAGTCCGGCAAGGCCTTCGGCAAACCGCCCATCGCGCGGCCCTACGTTGCGTCCGGTGGCAGGACGGCGCCGGTGCCCGACGACACGGAGCTCGGTGCAGTCACCCTCGACTACGCGATCGGGCGGCTCGCCCCGCAGAACCGCGAGCTGGGTGTGGATCCCGAGTCCGGAAAGACG
>JBIIHV010000051.1:0-8957 GCA_044235415.1 Ilumatobacteraceae bacterium
CCGCAGTGCCGAGGCCGCGCGACCACTTCCGCCGCTCGAGGAAATTGACGCCCGGCTCGATCGCCAGCGCGAGGAACAGCGCGATGAGCAGCAGCACCAGCAGGCCGGACAGCTGGTGGAACACCTCGCGGATGACGAGCGCCGCGAGGAAGCCCGACCAGAAGAAGACGACCGCCCTCCCGATCCAGCGCGGCATCTTTTCGTCCACGGCGCACGACGGTACCTGCTCCGTCCTGCGCGGGCGCTGCATGGCTGGCACGATGGGACGCATGGCCTCGCTCGACGACCTCCGTCAGCGCCTCGCCGTGGCGCTGCGCGACCGCGTCGCCGGGCCGGGCGCCGAGGAGCGCGCGGCACAGCTGCTCGACGCGACCGGCCCGCGGTGGTTCGCCGACGACCGGCCCATCCGCACGGTGCACGCCGACGCGTCGATGTTCGTCGGGGGCCTGCGCGCCCTCCTGCTGCAGACCCTCCACCCGCGCGCAATGGCGGGGGTGGCGCAGCACTCCGACTACCGCCACGATCCGTGGGGCCGCCTGCAGCGCACGGCCGACTTCCTCGCCGCCACCACCTACGGCACGGCCGACCTCGCGCAGCAGACCGTCGACCGCGTGGCCGCCGTGCACCGGCGCGTCACCGGCACCACGCGCGACGGACAGCCCTACTCCGCGTCGGATCCGCACCTGCTGCGCTGGGTGCACGTCGCCGAGGTGGACAGCTTCCTCGCCGCGCACCGCACATACGGCGCCCTGCCGCTCGGTCCCGACGGCTACGACGGCTACGTCGCCGACATGGCGGTGGTCGCGCGCGCGCTCGGCGTGCCGGCGCCGCCGACGACCGAACGGGCGCTCGCCGACCAGCTCGCTGCGTTCCGGCACGAGCTGCGCAGCACTCCCGAGTCGCGCGACGCCGTCCGCTACCTCGTCACCAACCCGCCGCTGCCCGTGCCGGCCCGGCCCGTGTACGGCGCGCTGGTCGCCGCCGCGATCGCGACGCTGCCGGCGTGGTCACGGCCCATGCTGCGCCTGCCGTGGCTGCCGCTCGCCGAGCGCATCGCAATGCGGCCGCTGGGCTCGCTGGTGACGGAGGCGATCCGTTGGGCGACGTCCGGGGACTCGCCGTTCCGTCAGGCCGACGCGGCTTCCGCCACGAACCGGTCGTAGAGCCGCTGCTGCAGCGGGTCGTCCGCTGCGGTGTCCTCCGGGTGCCACTGCACGCCGACGAGCCACTGGTCCTCGTGCTCGAACGCCTCGAGCAGCCCGTCGGGTGCCCATGCCACCGGACGCAGGCCCGCGCCGGTACGCGCGATGCCCTGGTGGTGGAACGACGCGCCGTGCAACGACGTACCGCCCGTCGCACCGGCGAGGATCGAGCCCTGCGCGAGCCGGAGCTCGTGCAGCGCGAACTCTGCGCCGACCGGGAAGCCCGTCGGCTTGTGGTCGACGTGCACCGGTCCGGGCGGCAGCTCGCCGATGTCCTGCACGAGCGATCCGCCGAGCACCACGTTGGCCACCTGCATGCCGCGGCACACCGCGAGCACCGGGATGCGCTGTGCGAGCGCCGCGCGCAGGAGCGCCATCTCGAAGCGGTCCTGCACCGGCAGCACGCCGTACACGTGGGGGCCGGTCTCCTCGCCGTACCACGCAGGGTCGACGTCGCCGCCACCCATCAGCAGCAGCGCGTCGAAGCGCTCGACCAAGGCGGCCGCACCGTCGTCGGAGATCTCCTGCGTCGCCAGCACCACCGGCTCGCCGCCGGCACGGAGCACGCAGTCGAGGTAGCGGCGGCCGGCGAAGCACACCGCGTCGCGGGAGACGCGGCTCGGCTGTCCCTGCCGTCCCGCGACCGCGACGAGCGGCGTCACTCGGCGACGGTGATGGCGACCGAGCGGATCGTGACGTCGGTGACGGGGCGGTCGCCGGGGCCGACGGCGACCTTCTGCATGGCGTCGACGACGTCGAGGCCGCGCACGACCTGGCCGAACAGCGAGTACTGCGGCGGCAGCTGGACGCCGCTCTGGCCGCTGACGATGAAGAACTGGCTGCCGTTGGTGTTCGGGCCGGCGTTCGCCATGGCCACGCTGCCGATCTGGTAGCGGCCGGGCTTGGGCAGCTCGTCGCCGAACTTGTAGCCGGGGCCGCCGCGGCCGGTGCCGTCCGGGTCGCCGCCCTGGCAGACGAAGCCGTTGATGATGCGGTGGAAGATGACGCCGTCGTAGTAGCGGTGCAGTGCCAAGAAGACGAAGTTGTTGACGGTCCTCGGCGCGGCCACGGCGTCGAGCGCGATGACGATCTCACCCATCGAGGTGTCCATCGTCGCCGTGTACCGCTTCTCGGGGTCGATGCCCATCTCCGGCGGCGCGGCGAAGCGCTGCTGCTTGGGGGCGGAACCGTCGAAGGAGGGGAATGTGGACATGGGGCGACACGCTACCGAGCCGGCATGCGGCCCGACGGTCGCGATGGGCGCGACGTAGCATCGCGACCGTGACCGACCACGCCGCCAACCTTCCGGCCGGACCGCCGCTCGACCTCGACGCCATCGCCGCCGACCTCGACGCCGTTGACGCCGCGCTCGAGCGGCTCGAGGACGGCACCTACTTCACCGACGAGGTGACCGGACAGCCGATCGATCCGGCCGTCCTTGCCGCGCGCCCCACGGCGCGCCACGCTTAGCGCACGCCGGCATCAGTTCGACGCGTCGCCACCCTTGCCCGCACCGTCGCGGGCCGGCCGACGGGTTATCGGTCGCGCAGCTTGGCCAGCAGCCTCAGGATCTCGAGGTACAGCCAGACGATCGTGACCAGCAGACCGAGCGCCGCGAACCACTCCATGTGCTTGGGCGCGCCGGCGCGCTCCGCCTGCTCGATGAAGTCGAAGTCGAGGGCGAGGTTGAAGGCCGCGATGGCCGCCACGACGACGCTGAACCCGATGCTGAAGAGGCCGGACCCGCTCGGCACCAGCTCCGCGCCGAAGAAGGACGCGACGATGGCGACCAGATAGAAGGCCATGATGCCGAGCGTCGCGCCGACGACGACGCGACGGAACGTGCTGGTCACCCGCAGCACGCGCGTGCGGTACAGCGCGAGCATCACGAGGAAGACGCCCAACGTGGCGCCGACGGCCTGCAACACGATGCCGTCGTACGCGACGTTGTAGACCTTCGAAATCGCGCCGACGACGAGGCCCTGCAGCACCGCGTAGACCGGCGCGAGCACGCGGGCCCAAGCCGGCTTGAACGTCGCGACGAGCGCAGCGACCATGCCGCCGATGGCGGCAGCGAAGAGCCAGCCCGGCAGCGCCACGGTGCCGTCCGCGGCGGTGGCCACCTGGCCCCAGCCCACCACTGCAGCCGCCACCATCACGACGGCGAGCATCAGCGTGGCGCTCATCGCACCGCGTGCCGTCATGACCGCACCGGCAGGCGTCCACGCGCTCACCGGACCGTCGGTGACGGGCGGCGCCCACGTGGAGGCTCCGGACGCGCGCTCCGGCGCGGCCCAGCCGGCCTCACCCGCGCTGCGGCGGGAGGCTCCCTCGAAGACTCGGTCGTTCAACAGCGGGTTCGACATGTCCCGAAATGTAGGTCACGGGTGGTGCGGTCGGCATGTCGTGCCCGATCCGCTCGGATCTTCCGACCGGGCGAAAATCCCCTCGGATTCGTCGGGACGACCGGTTGCGGCACGAGCCCCCCTCGGTATCGTGACGCCGTTCGCGCCCAACTCGGGCGCCAGGAGGTGCCGTGGCCAAGGATCGGATCGACCGGGACGACGAGGACCTCGTCCGGCTCTACCTCACCGACATCGGCCAGTACGCACTGCTCACGAAGGACGACGAGGTCCGCCTCGCCAAGGCCATCGAAGCGGGCAAGGAAGCCGAGGCGGAACTGGCCAAGGGCGGCACCAAGCTCACGCCGGCGAAGCGCAAGGAGCTGCGCCGCATCCGCCAGGAAGGCGTGAAGGCCGACCGGCAGTTCGTGCAGTCCAACCTGCGGCTGGTCGTGTCGATCGCGAAGAAGTACCAGGCGTCCGGCCTGCCCCTGCTCGACCTGATCCAGGAGGGCAACCTCGGCCTGATCCACGCGGTCGAGAAGTTCGACTGGCGCAAGGGCTTCAAGTTCTCCACCTACGCGACGTGGTGGATCCGCCAGGCCATCACCCGCGGCATTGCCAACACGGGCCGCACGATCCGCCTCCCCGTGCATGCCGGCGACACCCTCGCGCGGCTGCAGAAGGCGCGCTCGCGCCTCGAGCTGAAGTTCGGACGCCCCGCGACGCTGTCCGAGCTCGCGGCCGAAGTGGAGATGCCCGAGGACAAGGTCACCGAGGCGCTGCGCTTCGCGTCCGAGCCGCTGTCCCTCTCCGAGCCGCTGCGTGAGGACGGGGATGCCGAACTGGGCGACGTGGTCGAGGACCGCTCGGCCGAGTCGCCCTTCGAGATGGCGGCCACGTCGCTGCTGCCCGAGGAGATCCAGCGCCTGCTGGCGCCGCTCGATCAGCGCGAGCGCGAGATCCTCGCCCTGCGCTTCGGCCTCGACCGAGGCGAGCCGCGCACGCTCGAGGAGGTCGGCGAGGCCTTCAAGCTCACGCGCGAGCGCATCCGCCAGATCGAGGCGCGCGCGATGAGCAAGCTGCGCCACCCGTCGAGCGACACCGGCGCCCGCGACCTGTTGTCCGTCTAGCGCCGCGCGCCGCGCCGCCAATGGCGGGCGGTGTGGCGGAGGTGGACGGGAATCGAACCCGCCGAACGGGGTGTTGCCCCGTTCCAACCGTGTTGAAGACGGCGGAGTCCACCAGGCACTCAGACACCTCCGCGCGGCAACCTAGCCGCGCGCCGCACACATCGGCCGCGTCGGCACGGGATGGTCCGTGCGACGGAGGGAACACGGTGCACGCAACACGTACGCGCGCGGGACTCGACGGCACGCCGTCGCGGTCCGGACGATGATCGTCTGCTGGTCGGCAAAGGGCGGCAGCGGCACGACGGTCGTCGCGGCGGCACTTGCGGTCACGCTCGCCGGCCGCAGGGACGGCGGCGTGACGCTGGTCGATGCCGCGGGCGACGTGCCCGCGGTCCTCGGCGCGGCCGAGCCGGGCGGGCTCGGACTCGGCGACTGGCTCGCGAACGCGGACGCTCCCGCCGAAGCCGTGGCGAACCTCGTGGTGCCGTGCGCGGACGGCATCGACGTCGTACCCCGCGGCACGGTCGAGCCGCGCGCCAGCGGTGCAGGAACCGCGCGGCTCGCGGAGTTCGCAGCCGCGCTGCAGGGCCGCAGCGTCGTCATCGACGCGGGCAGCGGCGCGTCGGCGTACCTCGACCTCGTCGCCGTCGCGCGCACGTCGCTCCTCGTGGTGCGACCCTGCTACCTCGCCCTGCGGCGCGCTGTCGCACTCGGCGGACGGGCCGACGGCGTCATCCTGCTGTCCGAACCGGGCCGCGCGCTCGGCCGGCACGACGTCGAGTCGGTGCTCGGCGCACCGGTCGTGGCCGAGGTGCCGGTCGAGCCGTCGCTCGCGCGCGCCGTCGACGCCGGCCTGCTCGCGACGCGCATCCCGCGTTCGCTGTCATCCGTGCTGGGACGGGTGGCGTGACCGCCGTCGCCGACGACGGCCTCCTCGACCTCGTCGACCATCTGGCGTCGCAGCTGCGCGACGAGCGCGGCGACCTCCTCGGCGCCGCCGCAGTGCAGGTGCGCGTCGCCGCGCCCCTGCTGCCACCGGACCTCCACGGCCGCATCGCGCGCCAGGCCGTCGCCGCGGCCACCGGATGCGGACCGCTCGAGCGCCACCTCGCACGGCCCGACGTGCGCGAGGTGCTCGTCAACGCGGGCCGCGAGGTGTGGGTCGAGGACCACTCGGGCCTCCGTCGCGCGGGCGACCTCGCCGACGGCGAACTCGCCGCGATCATCGAGCGCATCCTCCTGCCGCTCGGCAAGCGGCTCGACCGCACGTCGCCGATCGTCGACGCCCGCCTCGCCGATGGCTCGCGCGTCTGCGCGGCGATTCCGCCCGTCGCGACCGACGGCCCGTGCCTCGCCATCCGACGGTTCGGCACCAATGCCACGGAGCTCGGCGACTTCGGCGACCCCGCGTGCACCGACCTGCTGCGCGAGGTCGTCGACCGTCGGCTGAACGCCGTCGTGTCGGGTCGGTCGTCGTCGGGCAAGACGACGCTCGTCGGCGCACTGTGCCGCGCGGTGCCCGACGGCGAGCGCATCGTGGCGGTCGAGGACGTCGCCGAGATCCGCTTCGGCCGCGGCCACGTCCTGCGGCTCGAGGTACCACCGCACGGCGCCGATGGCGGCGGTGCGGTGGCGCTGGGCGACCTGCTGCGTGCCGCACTGCGGCTGCGCCCCGACCGGCTCGTCGTCGGCGAGGTGCGCGGCGCCGAGGCCGCCGACATGGTGGCCGCACTCTCCACCGGCCACGACGGTTCGTTCACCACGTGCCACGCCAACTCCGCGCGCGACGCAGCCCGGCGCATCGAGGCGCTGGTGCTCGCCCACCACCCGCAGTGGACGCGAGCTGCCGTGCACGAGCACGTCGCCCGCGCCATCGACGTCGTCATCCACGTCGAGCGCGACGACGACGGACGGCGGCGCGTCGCGGACGTCGTCGAGCTGCCGGGCGACGCAGGGGGCACGATGCACACCGTGTTCGCGCGCGGCGTGCGCACGGCCGACCTGCTCCGGGCGCGCCGGACGGTGCACCCGTGAACGGGGCGGTCGCCGCGTCCATCATCCTCATCGGAGGCGCGGCATCCGGAGGGTGCGTCGCGCTCGCCGCCCACACGGCAGCCGCACCTCGGCTGCACGCGTCATGGGTGCGCGCGCGGCTCGTCCCGACGGCGGCGCGCGACCGGTCGCACGGCGCGGCACGGCTCGATCTCGCCGACCTCCTCGACGCCGTCGCGCGCCAGGTGCGCACCGGGACGTCGGTACCCGCGGCCCTCGTCGCATCGGCGCCCGAGTCGGCCCGCCTCGCGCCGTGGCTCGACGACCTCGTCAGGCGGTGCCGGCTGGGCGACGCCGCCCACGGCCGGCAACCCGTTCCCGCCCCGCACGACCGCGAGGGGCGCACCGCCCACCGCGCACTCGTCCTCGCCGGATCGTCGCAGCACGGTCCGCTCGAGCACGGCGCCTCGATCATCCGGCTCGAACGATCGCTGCGCGCGGAGCGCAGTGCAGCGGTTGCCCCCGTCCGCGCGTCGGTGCGCATCCTCACGCTCGCCCCGGTCGCACTCCTCGCGTGGCTGCTGGCGCGCTCGCCCGACGTGCGCGAGACGGTCACGGGTTCGCCGGCCGGTCTCGGCTCGGTGCTGGCCGGTGCGCTGCTCAACTTCACGGGTCGCACGTGGATGGGACGCATCGTGTCGGGAGCCATGCGGTGACGGCGGGCGCGGCATTCGCCGACGCAACCGCCGCAGCACTGGCAGGCGGCCTGCCGCCCGCTGCCGCGGTGGTTGCCGCCGCCGGTTGGATCGACCATCCCGTCGGCGCGCACGTGCGGCGCTGCGCCGACGCACTGCGGCACGGCGCGCCGTTCGACGAGGCGCTGCGCCGACTGCGCGACGACGGCGGGCCGCCGCTGCACGCGGCGATCGACGCGCTGCTCTCCGCCGCGCGCGACGGCCTCCCCGTCGCGTCGGTCATGCAGCGGCTCGCGGAGGAGTCGCGCGACGAGCGCCGGCGTGCCACCGAGGCCGCGATCCGCACGCTCCCCGTCCGGCTCGCACTGCCGCTGGTCTGCTGCATCCTTCCGTCGTTCATCCTCCTCGGCGTGGTGCCGCTGGCGATCGACTCGCTGTCCGCCATCGCGGGAGGTTCACCGTGACGCGCCGTCGGCGCGGGGTGCGCGCCGCCGAGCCCGGCCAGGCCACCGTCGAGTACGCGCTCGTCCTGCTCGGCGCCGCGGTCGTCGCGCTGCTGGTGGTGGCATGGGCCACCGACGGCGGCGGCACGGGGCGCATCGGCGAGCTGTTCGACTCGGTCATCGACACCGTGCTCGTACGGACGGAGGATGCCGGGTAGGCCGGCGGCCGAGGACGGCCAGGCCACCGTCGAGTTCGCACTCGTCCTGCCGCTGGTCGTGCTCGCCGCGTCGTTCGTCGTGGCCACCGGCACCGCCGTGCGCGACCAGCTCGCGCTGGTGCGTGCGGCCGGCGTGGCCGCACGCACGGCGTCCGTGACGAGCGGCGACGCCGATGCGGTGCGCGGAGCCGTCGACCGCGTGCTCGACCTTCCGCGCGTGCGCACCGCCGTCACCGTCGACGGCGACTTCGTGCGCGTCGAGCTGCGTCACGAGTGGCGGCCACCGGCGTGGCCACTGCCGTGGTCGCCGCGCACCATGACGGCATCTGCGACGGTGCACCTCGAGGACCTCGGGTAGCGTCGCTCCGTGCGCGTCCTTGTCCCGCACGACGGACGGCACCGGTGAGGAGCGTCTGGGTCCTCGGCGACCAGCTGCACCGCGGCATCGGCGCGCTCTCCGCCGCGCGGCCCGGCACGGACCGCATCGTCATGGTCGAGTCGGCCGGCAAGATCGCGTCGCGGCCCTGGCACGTGCAGCGCGCGCACTTCATCGTCGCGTCGATGCGCCGCTTCGCGCTGTCGCTGCGGGAGGACGGGTTCGACGTCGACTACCGGCTCGCACCGACCCTGCGCGACGGGCTGCTCGGCCACCTCGCAGAGGCGAGACCCGACGCGCTGCTGGTGACCGAGCCGAACAGCCGCACCGCGCGGCGCCTTGCCGACGACCTCGGTGCGCAGCAGGTGCGCTCGAACCAATTCCTCTGCCATCCCGACGAGTTCGCGTCGTTCACCGAGGGTCGGCGCTCCATGAAGATGGAGGACTTCTACCGCTGGCAGCGGCGCAGGCTGGGCGTGCTCATGGACGGCGACGAACCCGTCGGCGGGCAGTGGAATTTCGACGCCGACAACCGAAAGCCGCCGCCGCGCGACGG
>JBIIHV010000235.1:0-2657 GCA_044235415.1 Ilumatobacteraceae bacterium
TCGCGCGCTCGCCTTCGAGGTACACGGTGGACACGCCGAAGACGTTGCCATCCTTGGCGGTGATGACCGACTGTACGGCATCGGTGAGGGTCTTGACCTGTCCGCCACGGGTACCGGCCGCGAACGCAGTCGTCGCGAGCTGGCTGGCCTCGACTCCCCACGCGCTTGCGACATTCGCGTCGGTCGCCGCGTAGGCGCCGCTCACGCCAGCGTTGGCCGCGAGACTGTCGAGGCGGATATTGCCCGCATTGTCGAAATCCACCACCAGTCGGCCGAGATAGGTGTACTCGTTGTCGGTGTTGACCAGCAGGGTGTTGCCGCCGGTCTTGTCGCGGATGACCACCGGGTAGGTGTCGGCAAAGTTCGCCGCATGCCCCGGGAACGCCACCGCCGTATCGGTCGCGTCACCGAGCCGGGTGTTCGAGCCGGCGGCCAGGATGATGTCCACGCCGGACAGCTTGGTCGCGAGCAGTCGCTCGTTGGCGAGTACCTGCAGGTGCGACATCAGGATGATCTTGTTCACGCCCTGGCCGACCAGATCGTCGATCACCGGCTGCAGCTGGGTGGCGAGCAGGTCCATGTTGTCGACCTCCCCGTTCGCACCCGGGCCGATGGGGAAGCCGCGGACTTCGGTGCCTGACGGCGAGGAGATGGCCTCGAGCAGCTGCGTCGTCACACCCACCAGGCCGATCTTCTGCCCACCTTCGTCGAGCACCGCCGAGGGCACGATGCGACCCTTGTTCGCGCTTGCGAGCTCCAGCCCCGGGGTGGCCGTCGTGTTCGTGTAGCGGCTGGACAGGTCCGCGTCGCCACTGAAATCCAGGTTGGACGACAGGTAGGGGAACTGTGCGCCGACGTAGCCGCCGCCGGAGATGAACGCGTCGCGGAACACCCTCGAGCCGAGGTCGAACTCGTGGTTGCCGATGGTCGACGCCTCGACCCCCATCAGGTTGTGGATGACGATGTCGGCAGCCGCGATCGGCACCGTCGCGGTGGCCGCGAGGGTGGATCCGCTGACCGCGTTGAGCGCCGGGATCACCGAGCTGTCGGTGCCGGCTGCAAGGAACGGTCCGGGAATGAAGTTGTCACCGCCGGCCAGCGTGATGCTGTTGGCGTAGGCATCCTCGAAACGGTCGATCATCGCGGCGAGCCGCGGCGCGGTCGTCGAAGCCAGCAGTCCTGCCTCGCCGTCGGCCAGATGCAGAAGTTGCAGGGTATAGGTCTGGTTCTGGAACACGCTGACCGTATTCGACACCTCGTTGGTGACGAACAGCAGGGACTTCGTATTCGGGCTGTCGGTGCCGCTGACGAACGTGAGCCCCTCGGGGGATACATCACCGGGGTTGCGCAGGTACTGCACGAAGCTCACCGCAAGAGGATTCGTGACGTCGTACACCATGACGCCGCCTGCTCCGCGCTCCAGACCGACGAAGGCGAGCATGCGATCGCCCACGCGACCCACGGTCAATCCCTCGGGTTCGGGGCCCTTGTTGTCGGAGCGAGTGTCGTCGAACAGGCCGCTGCCCAGGGCGGTAGTGAACGCGCCGCCCGCCGCGACGAACTGCTCGATGTGCGAGCCACTGTCGAAGACGACCACACCGTCGTCGTTGAGAATGGAGAACGACCGAGCGCCATAAGCGAGGATGCGGTCGATGTCACCGTCGCGGTCGGTATCGCCGTTGTTGCCGGGTGCGTTGGATACGGTCAGGCGTCCGATTTCGCCGTTGCCTTTCAGCGCCACCTCGCCGGGGAATCGGGCATCGTCCAGGTTCAGCGCCGATACGCGCGACGTTTCATCCGGCGTGATGAAGTCGTCACGGTCGTCGCCCTCGTTGGCGATCAGGTACCAGGTCCGGCCGTCGGCGCTGGAGAACGAGGCGATCGAGTCCGGCATGTACTGGCCGAAGACCGGCTGGTCGGTCTGCAGGTTGATCGCGACCCCGTTGCCCGGGCCGTCACGGTCACTGCTGTCGAACGGCAGTCCGAGGAAGCTCTTCAGGCCCAGCGGCACGATGCCGGTGAACCGTGCGTTCGCGATGTCGAGCACCGCGATCGCATTGTTCTCCTGCAGCGTCACGAAGGCGGTACGCCCGTCGGGCGAGATCGCGATGTACTCGGGCTCCAGGTCCTGCGCGACCGTGACGTTCTCGAAGCCGGTCTCACCCGCCATCAGGCGCACGCCTGCCGCCTTGAGCGCGTCTCGCTGGCTGTTGAACGTGGCGAAGGACGCGGTGCGCACCGTAGCGGCGGCAGCACCCGCTGTCAGGTCGATGATGCTGACCGATCCCTCGGGGTTGGCCACGGTCGCCATCGCGGCGGCGTTCGCGGCAGTCGCCTGCTCCGCCTCGTTGGCCACCAGCACGGTGCGACCATCCGCGGAGAAGGTCAGCATGTCAGGGAGCGCGCCAACGGCGACGCTGCCCACGACCATGGAGGGGCCGACTGGCGCATCCGCATCGAGGAAGAACACGGTTCCGGGCTGGGTCTTGTCGGTGGCGGCGACGGCCACGGCCACCAGCCCGTTCTTGACGGCCACGCTGTTGACGTCATTCGAGCCGACGGGCACCGTTCCAAGCAGGGTCAGGCCGAGATTGGCGCCGACGGACAGCACCTGCAGCCCGCTGGACGAGGTGACGAACAGCCGATCGCTGGCCGGA
>JBIIHV010000052.1:0-8910 GCA_044235415.1 Ilumatobacteraceae bacterium
GGCTTTTGGGCGGGTGGGAGACAATACTTCATCGGCATCTTTCTGTGAAGGGGTAAGTGGAAATTTCCGTCCCGTTCCCGTGAAATTGGTCCTCCCTACACTGCACCCCATGCCGAGTGAGCGGATCGGGGTGTTCGGCGGCACGTTCGATCCTCCGCACATCGGCCATCTCGTGACGGCGGTGAACGTCCGCCACGCGTTGAGACTGGACTGGGTCGTGTTGATGGTGGCGAACGACCCGTGGCAGAAGTCGGGACAGCGCGCCGTGACCCCCGCCGCCGACCGTCTCGCGATGGTCGAGGCTGCGGTGGCTGGCGTCCCCGGGCTGCGGGCGGGCCGGGACGAAATCGACCGGGGCGGGCCGAGCTACACGGCCGACACGTTGGCGGCCCTGGCTGCGGGGTATCCCGGCGCGGCGCTGTTCACCGTGGTGGGCGACGACGCGGCGAGCGGGGTGGCGTCGTGGGAGCGGTTCGACGAGGTCCGGCGCCTCAGTACCTTGGTGGTGGTGGACCGGCCCGGCTGCCAGGCCCCCGTGGATGAGCGCCTGGGCTGGTTCAGGGTCGAGTCGCCCCGGCTGGAGGTGTCCAGCACCGACCTGCGCGCGCGGTTCGCCGATGGCCGCCCCCTGGACTTCCTCGTGCCCGACGCGGTGCGCACGGTGATCGCCAGCCGGGCTTTGTACGGTGGGGAGGTTCCCCGATGACTGCCATTGCCTCACGACAGAGATCACGCATGCTCGCCGCCCTGGCGTGCGGTGTCGGCGCCGCGCTCGTGCTGCCCGTGGGCGTGGTGCTCGGGGCCCGCACAATCCTCGGGTCGGAGGGTGGCTCGGCCGTGGACGGTGCGGGTGGCCCGTTGATGCCGGTGACCCCAGCCGCCCTGCTGGCCACCGTGGACGGAGAGGGCGAGCTGACGACGCTGTCGGTGCTGGTGCTCGCCCCTGGTGGGATCGGCGGCACGGTCGTCGTCGTCGCGGCTGGCGCGCAGACCGAGGTTCCGGCGGGCGCCGAATCGGTGCGGCTCGCCGACGCGTACGCAAGCGGCGGGATCGATGCGCTCGCGCGCGAGGCGTCGGGCGTGCTCGACGTGTCATTCTCTGCGGCGGTCGCTGTGAAGGCCGACGAGCTGGCGGCGCTGCTGTCGGCGGTGCCGCCGGTGCCGGTGACGTTCGACGAGTCGGTGGTGAACACCGTGATGCAGCCGCCCGACCCCGCCACGACCACGACGGTGCGCTCGCGCTCGACGACCACCACGTCGGTGGAGCCGGCGCTCGTGCCGGTGTCGACGCAACTCTTCCCCGCGGGTGCCTCCACGCTGTCCCCGACCGACGTCGCTGCGGTGCTCACCGCCGTGCGCATCGGGGAGCCGGAGACCGACCGGCTGCCCCGGACGGCGCGGATCTGGCAGGCGATCGCCGCCGCGGGTCCCGTCGGCTCGGCACCGGCCGAGGGTGAGGCCGGCGTCCCCGCCGACGTGCCGGGCTTCCTGTCGCGCCTCATGGCAGGGCCCTTCCAGGTGTGGTCGCTCGCGGCCGCGCCGGTCGACGAGCCGGGCGCGGCAGCGGGTCTCTACGTGCTCGACCGGGCCGAGGTCGTGATGATCATGGCGAGCGTCGCGCCGAGCAGTCTCATCCTGCACAGCGAGAGCACGGTGGTGGTGCAGATCGACAGTCCGTTCAACAATGCGGCGACCACACGCAAGGTGGTGGAGCGCCTGATTGCAGCGGGCATTCCGGTCGGGTTGATCCGCGAGCTCGCGGGTGCGCCCCCGATCGAGGTGACGACGCTCGTCGCCACCGACGGCGACATGCTCGCTGCCGCCGAGCCGAGTTTCGCAGCAGCACTCGGTCCGGTGACCGCGAGGACCGTGTCGCGCCGCGCGTGGGCGGAGGGGACGACCGTGCAGGTGGTGCTCGGCGCGAGCCTCGAGGGATTCCTCGCCGGCGACCCGCCCGTGCCGACGACGGTGCCTGCCGACCCGGCAGTCGACGAATGACGCCGATGGATGGTCGCCGTGGCTGACGCCGAGTCGACGTCGCTTGCCGTCGCCGTGGCGCGCGCGGCGGACGACAAGCAGGCCGTGGACGTGTCGGTCATCGACGTCGGCGAGGTGATCTCGATCGCCCAGGTGTTCGTCGTCGCGGGAGCGGCCAATCCGAGGCTCGTGCGCACGGTGGCCGACGAAGTGGTCGAGCGCGCGAGGCTCGCCGGGCGCAAGCCGTTGCACGTGGAAGGGTTCGCCGAGCTGCAGTGGGTGCTCGTCGATTTCGGAGACGTGGTGGTGCACGTCTTCCTCGACGAGGCGCGTGCGTTCTACGACATCGAGCGCCTCTACCGCGACCAGCCCGCCATCGAGTGGCGCGCTGCGGCTGTCCGTCCCGCCTGAACGTCGGGACGTCCGTCTCGGCCCGGCTCGACCGCGCCTCGGTACCGTCCGTGAAGCGGCGCTGGTCGCCGCGGACGGGAGACTGCGCGTGTCGAGATCGAGGATGCTCGGGGTTCGTGGAGCGGCGGTGGCGCTGTCGGCGATGGTGCTCGCGGGGTGCTTCGACGTCTCGGCGGTGATCTCGGTGGCCGCCGATGCCACGGCGTCGGGCACGTACGAGGTGGCGTTGGACCGGGAGATTGCGGACGCAGCCGGCATCGGTTCGCTCGACGAGTTCGAGCGCAGTGCCTCTGAGGGGACGGTGGACCTTCCCGAGGGCGCGACGCTCTCGTTCCGCGAGGACGACCGCGCCTACGTCATGACGGCCACGTTCGCGGGCGTGCCGCTGCAGGAGGACGACTTGATGGCGGAGGTGCTGGACGACGGCCGCGTGCGGTTGACGTTCCGCAATCTCGGCTCCGCCGATGAGGGCAGCGACCTCGGCCTCGCGGATGGCTCGCTCAGCATGACGGTGACGATGCCCGGTCGGATCGACGTGGTCGACGGCTTCGAGCAGCTCGACGACGACACCGTGAGGTGGTCGGGGTCGCTCACCGACACGGTGAACGCGCTCGTGATCAGTGACCCGGGCGGCTCTGGTTCGTCGGACGGCCCGCCGGTCCTGCCGATCGTGCTCGGCGCGCTGCTGGTGCTGGCGATTGCCGTCGGGCTCGTCCGCGAGCGCCGCTCGGCGTAGTTCGCAGAAGGGCGCGTCGGCTCCGGGTTCGGATTCCAGCCCATGGGACGGTAGATTTCCGGTTGGTTCCCTCGGGGCTGTAGCTCAATTGGTAGAGCGCCTCCATGGCATGGAGGAGGTCAGGGGTTCAATTCCCCTCAGCTCCACAACTGTTTCGGTGTGACGGTGCGCTCGGTCCTGCCACGATGAGCGGGTGATGCTCGACCTGCACCTCAACGTCGGTGCGGCCACCTGGCCGAAGGTCGTAGAGGCGGTGCTCGCGGCTGAGTCGTCCGGTGCGTCCACGGTGTGGGTCGCCGACCACCTCGCGTCCTACTCCGTCGGCGGCCACGTCGCGCCCGAGTGCTTCACGGCACTTGGCGCGCTCGCCCAGTCCACGACGACGATCGGCCTCGGCTCGCTCGTCGCCAACGCCGTGCTGCGTCCCGCGGCGCTGCTCGCAAACGCCGCCGCGACCGTCCAGCGGGTGTCGGGCGGGCGGTTCACGCTCGGCATCGGTGCCGGCGCATCCCCGTCCAGCCCGTGGGCCCGCGAGCTCGTCGCTGCCGGCATCGCGCCGCTTCCGACCCTCGCCGAGCGGCACGAACTTCTCGCGACAGTGGTCGATGACGTGCGCCAGGCGTGGCGTGGCGAAGGCCGCTACGACGGATTCGCCGTGCCCGAGCCGCACCCGCCCATCGTGGTGGGGGTGAACTCAGTCGAACTGGTCCGTGTCGCGTCGCGGCTCGGCGCGTCGGGCATCAACGTCCGCGAGGACCATCCGCGCGCAGGCGAGATCCTCGGCGAGGCGGTGAGCGCCGGGATGGAGGCCTCGGTGTGGGCGTTCGCGGATGACGACCTGGTCGATCCGGGCTCGGAGCGCCGTGCACGGCTGGCGGCGCTCGGTGTCGGCCGCGTCGTCGTCATGCTGCGTGGAATGCCGGAACCGATGCGCATCGCTGCGCTCTTCGCGGGCCGCTAGACGACAAAGTTGACCAGCCGGTCGGGCACTACGACCGTGTTGCGTGGCGTGCGGCCATCGAGGTGCGCGGCCACCTTCTCGTCGGCCATGGCCAGTCGCGCTAGCTCGTCCTTTGTGGCGCCAACGGGCACGGTGATGCGCGAGCGCACCTTGCCGTTCACCTGCACCGGCACCTCGACGGTGTCGGAGGCCAGCATCGCCGGATCCGCGACGGGGAACGGATGGAACGCCAGCACTTCGCGCCGCCCGAGGCGCTCCCACATCTCGTCGGCGAGGTGCGGGCACAGCGGCGACAGCATCTGCACCAGTGGCTCCACCACCTCGCGTGGGCTGCTGCCCGCCGCGTTGGCGTGCGCGGTGAGGGCGTTGTTCAGCTCAATCAGTTTCGCGATCGCCGTGTTGAAGCGCAGCGACGCCATGTCGTCGGCGACGCCGGCGATGGCCCGGTGAAGCTCGCGGCGCAGCGTCTCGGGCGCCGACTGATCGCTGACGCGCAACTCGCCCGTGTCCTCGTCCACCACGTTGCGCCACGCGCGCTGCAAGAAACGCTGCATACCCACGACGTCGCGCGTGTTCCACGGGCGCGACGCATCCAGCGGCCCCATTGACATCTCGTAGAGACGGAACGTGTCGGCGCCGTACTCGTCGTACATCTCATCCGGGGTGACGACGTTCTTCAGGCTCTTGCCCATCTTCCCGTACTCGCGGGTGACGGGCTGGTCGTTCCACGTCCACGATCCGTCCGACTCGGCTACCTCGGCAGCGGGCACCGTCTGGCCGCGCGCGTCGCGGTAGGCCCACGCCTGGATGTAGCCCTGGTTGAACAGCCGGTGGAACGGCTCTTCGCTCGACACGTGGCCGAGGTCGAACAGCACCTTGTGCCAGAAGCGCGCGTACAGCAGGTGCAGCACCGCGTGCTCGACGCCGCCGACGTACAGGTCGACGCCGCCGGTGTGCCCCGGCCCGGTCGGCCCCATCCAGTAGCGCTCCACCTCGGGGTCGATGAACGCCTCGTGGTTCGTGGGGTCGAGATAGCGCAGCTCGTACCAGCACGAGCCGGCCCACTGCGGCATCACGTTCACCTCGCGCCGGTAGCGGCGCGGACCGTCGCCGAGGTCCATTTCGACATCCACCCACTGGCCCACGCGCGCCAGCGGTGGGATCGGGTCGGTGGTCTCGTCGTCGGGGTCGAGCGCCTGCGGCTTGAAGTCCTCCAGCTCGGGCAGGCGCACGGGCAGCAGTGCGTCGGGCACCTCGCGCGCCACGCCGTGCTCGTCGTAGACGATCGGGAACGGCTCGCCCCAGTAGCGCTGGCGCGAGAACAGCCAGTCGCGCAGCCGGTAGGTCACCGCCGCGCTGCCATGTCCCGACTGCTCGAGCCACGCGTTCATCCGCGACACGGCCGCATCGACCGTGCTGCATCCTTCGAGCGACACCTCGGGGTTCGATGAGCCGACGTACGGACCGTCGCCGACGAACGCCTCCGGCCACAGCGCGCAGTCCAGCGTCGGCGCGATGCCGCGCGCCTCGAACCACGCGTCCGGCGGCTGCTGGGTCGGCACGATCGGCAGCCCGAACGCGCGTGCGAAGTCGAAGTCGCGCTGGTCGCCCGACGGCACGGCCATGATCGCCCCCGTGCCGTAGCCCATGAGCACGTAGTCGGCGATCCATACGGGGATCTCGCGGCCGGTGGCGGGGTTCATGGCGGTCGCACCGAGCGCCGCACCTGTCTTCTCGCGGGTCGCGTCCGTGCGCTCGGCATCGGCGAGCGACGCGGCGCGCGCACGGTACGCGGCGACGGCGGCGCGCTGGCCGTCCGAGACGAGCGCATCCACCAGCGGGTGCTCCGGCGACAGCACCATGAACGTGGCGCCGAACAAGGTGTCGGGTCGCGTGGTGAACACCTCGATCGGACCCGCGGCCGAGGCGAATCGCACGCGTGCACCCTCGCTGCGGCCGATCCAGTTGCGCTGCATCAGCTTGATCGGCTCGGGCCAGTCGAGGCGGTCGAGGTCGTCGAGCAGGCGGTCGGCGTACGCGGTGATGCGCATCGTCCACTGGCGCATCGTGCGCTTGAAGACGGGGAAGTTGCCGATGTCGCTGCGCCCCTCGGCGGTGACCTCCTCGTTGGCGAGGATCGTCCCGAGTCCGGGGCACCAGTTCACCGGCGCGTCGGCGAGGTAGGCGAGGCGGTGGCCATCGACGACGGTGGCGCGCTCGGCCGGCCCGAGCGCAGACCACGGGCCGCGTCCCGTGTCGCGCTCGCCGCGCTCGAACTGCGCCACCAGCTCGGCAATCGGCCGCGCGCGTCCCGCGTCGCGGTCGTACCACGACCCGAAGACCTGCAGGAAGATCCACTGCGTCCAGCGGTAGAAGTCCTCGTCGGTGGTGCTGACGCTGCGCCGCGCGTCGTGGCCGAGGCCCAGGCGGCGCAGCTGCCTGCGCATCGTGGCGATGTTCGACTCGGTGTTGATCCGCGGGTGGATGCCCGTGACGATCGCGTGCTGCTCGGCGGGCAGCCCGAACGAGTCGTAGCCCAGCGCGTGCAGCACGTTGAAGCCGGTCATCCGCTTGTAGCGGGCGAACACGTCGGTGCCGATGTAGCCGAGCGGGTGGCCGACGTGCAGGCCCGCCCCCGACGGGTACGGGAACATGTCGAGCACGAACAGCTTCGGCCGGCCGCCCACTTTCTCGGGTTCCGCCAGCGGCCCCGCGGGGTTTGGCGCCTCGAACGTCCGGTCGCGCTCCCAGCGGTCCTGCCACTTCGCCTCGATCTGGCTGGCGAGGTGCGCCGTGTAGCGCAGCGGCGGGGCCCCCGATTCGTTGCCCAGGAGCGACGAACCGTGCGCCGACATAGCCCCCGTATCGTAGGGCTGCAGCCGCTCACACCGGTGTGGCGGCGGATTCGGACGACGGGAGGTGGAGCGTGGCTCGTGGACGGTCGTCGGGATCGGGTGGCAAGTCGGGTGGCGCCCGCCGCTACCCGCGCGAGGCGCGTCTCGGCGAGACCATCCGCCAGGTGGTCGCAGAGGAGCTGCTGCAGATCGACGACGATCGGCTCGCACTCGTGGCCGTGACCGGCGTCGAGGTCGACCGCGAGATGACGCGCGGCACCGTGTGGTTCGACTCGATGCGCGGGGCCGAGGGCGACGCCGAGATCCTCGCGGCCCTCGGCGAGCACCGGAAGCGGCTGCAGGCCGCGATCGCGTCGCAGGTGCAGGCCCGCCGCACGCCGGTGCTGTCCTTCAAGCCGGACGAGGCCATCCGCAGCGCCGAGCGCATCGACGAGCTCCTGCGCGCCGACAGGGAACGCCGCACCGACGCGCCGGGCGGGACGGAGGAGTAGTGGGGCGACGGCGCCCGCCCGTCGTCCACGGCCTGCTCGTCGTCGACAAGCCCGCGGGCGTGACCAGCCACGACGTCGTCGGCATGGCGCGCAGACGGCTCGGCGAGCGGCGCATTGGGCACGCCGGCACGCTCGATCCCGACGCGACGGGCGTGCTGCTCGTCGGCGTCGGCTGGGTGACGCGGCTCATGCGCTACCTGCAGGGAATGGACAAGGACTACGTCGCGCAGGTCGTGCTCGGCGTGCGCACCGACACGCTCGATTCGTCGGGGAAGGTGGTGGCGACGTGCGACCCGTCGGGCGTCACGGGCGAGGCGGTGCGCGCGGCTGCGACGGCGCTGACGGGCGAGATCGACCAGGTGCCGCCGATGGTGTCAGCCCTCAAGGTCGACGGCCGCCGGCTGCACGAACTCGCCCGCGAGGGCGTCGAGGTCGAGCGCGCACCGCGCCGCGTGACGGTGTCGCGCTTCGAGGTCCAGCCCACCGGCGACCCAGCGGTGTGGGACATCGCGGTCACCGTGTCGTCGGGCACGTACGTGCGGTCGCTCGCCGACGACCTCGGGCAGCTGCTCGGCGTCGGTGGGCACCTGCGCGCACTGCGTCGCACGCGGGTCGGGCCGTTCCACGTCGACGAGGCCGCGCCGCCGGATGCCGCCGTGCTGCTGCCCGCCGCCTCGGCGCTGCGCGGCATGGCGCGCATCGAGGGCAGCGGCGCCGACGTCGCAGCGGCGCGCACCGGTCGGACGCTGCCGCGTCCCGGTGGCGACGGTCCATGGGCGCTCGTCGACGCGTCGGGTGCGCTCGTCGCGGTGTACGAGGCCGACGGAGACCGCGCACGTCCGGAGGTGGTGCTGGCCGAGCCGGTAGCGTGACGCGCCGTGCTCGTGGTGCGTGACGGCGATCCGCAGCCCCAGGTGTCGCCCAGTGTGGTCACCATCGGCGCCTACGACGGCGTGCACATCGGCCACCGCGCCGTCATCGGCCAGGTCCGCGACGAAGCCGCCCGGCTCGGCGCGCACAGCGTGGTCGTCACCTTCGACCGCCACCCTGCCTCCGTCGTGCGCCCGGAGACGGCGCCGCAGCTCATCGCCGACGACGAGCAGAAGATCGAGCTGCTCGGCAGCACCGGCGTCGACGCCACCTACGTCGTGACGTTCGGCGACGAGCAGTCGTCCGAGTCGCCGGAGCGGTTCGTCGAGCGGGTGCTCGTCGGTCGGCTGGGCGTGCGCGGAGTGGTGGTGGGCGAGGACTTCCACTTCGGCCACCGGCGCGCGGGCTCGGTCGAGACGCTGCGCGCGATGGGCGCCGAGCACGGCTTCGAGGTCATTCCGGTGCGGCTCATGTCGCGTCCGGACGGCGTGACCGAACCGGTCAGCAGCACTGCCATCCGCCGTGCGCTCGCTGGCGGTCAGGTCGAGTCGGCGGCCGTTCTGCTGGGCCGCCCGTTCGAGGTGCGGGGAACCGTCGTCCATGGCGACC
>JBIIHV010000053.1:0-8871 GCA_044235415.1 Ilumatobacteraceae bacterium
TGCCCTGGTGCAGGTGGTTGTCGACCATCGCCGACAGCAGGTTGTGCGCGGCGGTGACGGCGTGGAAGTCGCCCGTGAGGTGCAGGTTGAGCTGCTCCATCGGGATCACCTGGCTGTGGCCACCGCCCGCAGCGCCGCCCTTGATGCCGAAGGTCGGACCCATGCTGGGCTGACGGAGGCTGATGACGGCGTTGCGGCCGATGTGCTTCATCGCCTGGCCGAGCCCGACCGTGGTCGTCGTCTTGCCCTCGCCGAGCGGGGTGGGCGTGATCGCCGTGACGACGACGTACTTCGCCCGCGGCCGGTCGGCCAGCTCGTCGATCGCCTCGAGGCGGATCTTTGCCAGGTTCGAGCCGTAGGGCTCGAGCAGGTGCGACCCGATGCCCATCATCGATGCGATGTCCGTGAGCGGCTTGGCCGTTGCCGCACGTGCAATCTCGAGGTCCGACGGAAACGCCATGTGCCTGTTCTCCCCTGCAGACAAGGTCCGGCGACGCTGCCGGACGAGTGCCGAATGCTACCGACCGTCCGGAAACTGGACGGGGTGCGTCCGTGAACGGCACGTGCCGCCGCCTACGATTCGGCCATGCCACGGCACCGTCACGCACCGCTGCAGCGCCTCACCGAGCCCCTCGTCCGCGACGGTGGCGTGCTGCGGCCGGCGACGTGGGAGGAGGCCCTCGGGCGGGCCGCCGAGGGGTTTCGCCGGGTGGTCGCCGAGCGCGGCCCCGACGGCATGGGCTTCTTCTCCTGCTCCAAGTCGACCAACGAGCTGAACTTCGTGCTCCAGAAGTTCGCCCGCACCGTCGTCGGCACGAACAACATCGACTCCTGCAACCGAACTTGACACGCTCCCAGCGTGGTCGGTCTGGCCACGGTCTTCGGAGCAGGCGGTGGGACGTCGTCGTATAGCGAGGTCGAGCAGACCGACCTGATCGTGATGTGGGGCTCGAACGCGCGTGCCGCCCACCCGATCTTCTTCCACCACGTGCTCAAGGGCGTGCGCAACGGCGCGAAGCTCTACGTCGTCGATCCGAGGCGAAGCGAGACCGCCCAGTGGGCCGACCTCTGGCTCGGCCTCGACGTCGGCACCGACATCGCACTGTCGAACACCATCGCCCGCGAGATCATCCACGCCGGACTCGCGAACCGCGACTTCATCTCGCGCGCAACGTCGAACTACGAGGCATACGCCGCCTCCGTCGAGGAATGGACGCTGGAGCGCGGCAGCGCCGTGACGGGCGTACCGGCCAGCGCCATCCGCGAGCTCGCCCACGCGTTCGCGACCGCACCGACCGCCCAGCTCTGCTGGACGCTCGGCATCACCGAGCACCACAACGGCGTCGACAACGTGCTGTCGCTCATCAACCTCTCCCTCCTCTGCGGCCACGTCGGCCGACCGAACGCGGGGCTCAACCCGCTGCGCGGCCAGAACAACGTGCAGGGCGGCGGCGACATGGGCGCGCTGCCCAACCGCCTGCCGGGCTTCCAGGACGTCGAGGACGACGTCGCGCGTTCCAAGTTCGACGCGGCGTGGGGCTCCGCCATCCCGCCCCGCAACGGCCGCAACCTCACCCAGATGTTCGAGGCCATGTCCGAGGGCAGCCTCACCGGGCTCTTCGTCGTCGGCGAGAACCCTGCGCAGTCCGAGGCCGACGTGTCGCACGCGGTCCACCTGCTCGAGTCCCTCGACCACCTCGTCGTGCAGGACATCTTCCTCACGAAGACCGCCGAGCTCGCCGACGTCGTGCTGCCGGGCTCCGCATCGTGGTGCGAGGCGGAGGGCACGGTGACCAACTCCGAGCGCCGCGTGCAGCGCGTGCGCAAGGCGATCGATCCGCCGGGCGGCGCGCGCGACGACATCGCGATCGTCGTCGAGCTCGCGCGCACGATGGGCCACGACTGGCCGACCCGGTCCTCCGAGGAGGTCTGGAACGAGCTGCGCAGCCTCTCGCCGATGCACCGTGGCATGACCTACGCGCGCCTCGCGGAGTTGGGCGGCATCCAGTGGCCCTGCTACTCCGAGGATGCGCTCGAGCCGTCGTACCTGCACGGCCGGCTGTGGGCCGAGCGACCCGAGGACCGCGGGCGCCCCGCGCCGTTCAGCGTCGTGGTCGACGAGCCGCCCGTGGAGGCGTGCACGCCCGAATTCCCGTTGCGCCTCACCACTGGCCGCCGGTTGGACTCGTACAACACCGGAGTGCAGTCGGGCGGCTTCGCCAGCCCCCTGCGCTTCGGCGAGACCATCGACGTGTCGCCGGAGGATGCCGTGTCACTCGGCGTCTCCGACGGCGAGGTCGTCCGCATCGCCTCCCCGCGCGGTGCGGTGACCGCACCCGTGCGCGTCGACCCCGCGCTTCGTCCCGGGCTCGTCTTCATGACCATGCACTTCCCCGACGAGGTGAACACCAACCTCCTCACGATCGACGCGGTCGACCCCAAGTCGGGCACCGCCGAGTTCAAGGCAGCCGCCGTGCGCATCGAGCGCCTCGAGGCTGCGGTGGCCGGCGACTAGCCAGCACTACGCTGGCGCCGCCGTGGACCTGAAGATCTCGTCGTCGGTCGCCACGGGCGAGGAGCGCGCCGCCGTAGACGCCGTCATCGGTGCGCCCGCACCGGACGAGCCCGGTGCGCTTCGCGGAAGCGAGAACCTCAGGTCCGTCCGCGGCGGCGCGGCGCTCCGCGGCATCCGCCACCAGCTGCTCCCCGTCCTGCACTCGGTCAACGACCGCATCGGCTGGATCAGCCGGGGCGCCATCAACTACATCGCCGAGCGCATGGACGTCGCGCCGGCCGAGGTGTACGGCGTCGCGAGCTTCTACGCGCTGTTCTCGATGGAGCCGCGCGAGCGGCGCCAGGTGCACGCGTGCGTCGACCTCGCCTGCCGCGCGATGGGCGGCCCGCGCGAGGAGGACCTGCCGGAGGGCGTCCACCCGTCGCCCTGCCTCGGGGCATGCGAACGGGCCCCCGCCGCCCTCGTGATGGAGGCCGGCGCAACCGTCCGCCACGCGCTCGCCGCTCCGCTCGCCGACGGTCAACTGGCGTCGCTCGCCGGCGGCGCATGGCCGTCGCCCGAGTCCGCGGTCGCGGCTGCCACCCCGCAGGTCGCACGGGGCGACGCGTCGCTGGTGCTGCTGCGGCGCGTGGGCCGCGTCGACCCGTCGTCGCTTGACGACTACCGCGCACACGACGGCTACCGCGCGCTCGCACGGGCGGTCGAGATCGGACCGGAGGCGGTCGTCGCCGAGGTGACGGCATCGGGACTCGTCGGCCGTGGCGGCGCCGCGTTCCCCACGGGACGCAAGTGGCAGGCCGTCGCGGGCCAGCCCGCGACGCCGCACCACCTCGTGTGCAACGCCGACGAGAGCGAACCGGGCACCTTCAAGGACCGCGTGGTGCTGGAGGGCGATCCGTTCTCGCTGATCGAAGCGATGACCATCGCGGCCTACGCGACGGGCTGCGCGCACGGGTGGATCTACCTCCGCGGCGAATATCCGCGGGCGCTCGCCAGCCTCGAGCGGGCGATCGCCGCGTGCCGCGCGGCGGGACTGCTCGGCGACGACGTGATGGGGGCGGGTTTCCCGTTCGACGTCACGATCATCCGGGGCGCGGGCGCCTACATCTGCGGCGAGGAGACGGCGATCTTCAACTCGATCGAGGGGTACCGCGGCGAGCCGCGCAACAAGCCGCCCTTCCCCGTCGAGTCGGGCCTGTTCGGCAAGCCCACCGTGATCAACAACGTCGAGACGCTCGTAAACGTGCCGCACATCCTGCTGCGCGGGGGCGCCGCGTGGGCGGCGCAGGGCAGCGAGGGATCGAAGGGTCGCAAGCTCTTCTGCGTGTCGGGGGCGGTGCGCGAGCCCGGCGTGTACGAGGTGGAGTTCGGCCCGACGCTGCGCGACCTGATCGACCTCGCCGGCGGCATGCGCGACGGCAGCGAACTGGGTGCCGTGCTGCTGGGCGGGGCAGCGGGCGGCTTCGTCGGACCCGACGACCTCGACCTGCCGCTCACCATGGAGGCCACGCGCGCAGCCAGTGCGACGCTCGGCTCGGGCGTCGTGCTCGTGCTGGACCGTTCCGTCGACATGGTCGACCAGCTCCGACGGATCGCGGCGTTCTTCCGGGACGAGTCGTGCGGCCAGTGCGTGCCCTGCCGCGTCGGCACGGTGCGGCAGGAGGAGATCGTTGCGCGGCTCTCGCGCGGCGCGACCTCCGACGACCTCGCGCTGCTGCGCGACGTCGGGCGGGTGATGCGCGACGCCAGCATCTGCGGACTCGGACAGACCGCGAACAACGCGATCGAATCGGCGATCGCCCGCCTGGGGGTGCTGCAGCCATGACCGACACCGTCACCGGACTGAGCGTTCGCCGCGCCGTCGCGCTGACCATCGACGGCGAGCAGGTCAGCGTTGCGGAGGGCTCGACGATCCTCGACGCCTGCCGGTCGATGGGCAAGGAGGTGCCGACGCTCTGCTACGGCGACACCATCACCCCGAAGAACGCCTGCCGCGTGTGCATGGTGGAGGTGACGGGATCGCGCGTGCTGGTGCCGTCGTGCTCGCGCAAGGTGGAGCCCGGCATGGAGGTCGTCACCAGGTCGGAGCGCGTCGACCACAGCCGGCGCATGGTGCTCGAGCTGCTCGGCTCGTCCGTCGACCTGTCGCTCACGCGCAACGTCGCGCGCTGGAACGCCGAATACGGAGCCGAGCCGCACCGTCACGGCGCTGCCGCGCTGCCGGGCACGGAGCGCGACGCGGCCGTGACCGGACACCATGACCCAGCGGACGGCACCGTGGCGTCGAACGTGCACCAGCCGGTGAAGGTGGACAACGAGCTGTACGTCCGCGACTACTCGAAGTGCATCCTCTGCTACCAGTGCGTGGACGCGTGCGGCGAGCAGTGGCAGAACACCTTCGCCATCGCCGTGGCGGGTCGCGGGTTCGACGCTCGCATCTCGACCGAGTTCGACGTGTCGCTGCCCGACTCCGCGTGCGTCTACTGCGGCAACTGCATCCAGGTCTGTCCGACCGGTGCGCTCATGTTCTCGTCCGAGCACGCGATGCGCGCAGACGGCACCTGGCGCGAGGAGGACCAGTCGCAGGTGACGACCGTGTGCCCGTATTGCGGCGTCGGCTGCTCGCTCACGCTGCACGTGCAGGACAACGAGATCGTCAAGGTGACCTCGCCGAGCGACCATTCGGTCACGCACGGCAACCTCTGCATCAAGGGACGCTTCGGCTTCCAGCACGTGCAGAACCGCGGCGAACCGCGCGACTAGCCGTCGAGCGGGCCGCGCCGCGAGAAGCGACCGGCGCAACGAGCGCCAGCGAGTTGCGCCGCGAGCGTTAGAGGGCGGCGAGCGGCGGAACGAGCCGGCGCCGTACGGCGCGCGTGATCTCGCCGTCGAAGGCCCGCATGTGCGCCTCGGCGAGCGACGCGGCGCGTTCGGCGTCACCCGCAACCAGCGCCCCGTGGATCTCGGCGTGCTCCTCGACCGCGTGGCGCATGTCGGACACGTCGGCGAGATACAGGTGCCACAGACGGTCGCTCTGTGCGTACAGCATGTCGAGGGTGTCGGTGAGGAAGCGGTTGCCCGACGCACTCCACACGATCTCGTGGCAGGTGCGGTCGATCGCCATCAGGTCGTCGTTCGACGTCCCCGGCCGCCGCGCCACGTCGATCGCCGATGCCATCGCCTCCCAGTGCTCGGCACGGCCGCGGGCGCAGGCGAGGCGCGTCGCGTACGGCTCGAGGATCGCGCGGGTCTCGTAGAGCATCGACAGCTCCGTGACGTCGACGCCGGCGACCAGCATCCCCCTGCGCGGGATGACCGTGACGAACTGGTCGCGGGCGAGGCGCTGGAGCGCCTCGCGGATCGGGGTCCGACCGATGCCGAGCCGAGCCTGCAGGTCGTCCTCGCGGATCACGTCGCCCGGCGCGAGGTCCACCCGGACGATGAGGTCGCGAATGGCCCGGTAGGCCCGCTCGCTCAACGACTCGCTCACCCGATCCTCCGCACGCCCGCACACCGCCATTCGGCGGGTTGATATGGCACTGATATATTACCGACCGACCGCGTTCCGTCGCCACGACGGAACCTCACCAGGGGGTGTCACGTGAGCGAATTTCCCACCCGAGCCAAGTGCGTCGTCATCGGCGCGGGCATCGTCGGCAACTGCCTCGTGGGGCACCTGTCGAAGCTCGGCTGGACCGACATGGTCCTCATCGACAAGGGACCGCTCCCGAACCCCGGCGGCTCCACCGGCCACGCGTCGAACTTCATCTTCCCGACCGACCACAACAAGGAGATGGCGCTCCTCACCCTCGCGTCGCAGCAGCAGTACGTCGAGCACGGCATGAACAACACCTGCGGTGGCATCGAGGTCGCCCGCAGCCCGGAGCGACTCGAGGAGTTCAACCGCCGGATGACGTCGGCCAAGTCGTGGGGCATCGACGCCCGACTGCTCACCCCGGCAGAGGTCAAGGAGCTCGTCCCGTTCATCAACGAGAAGATCGTCCTTGGCGGCTTCTACACCCCGAGCGTCTCGGTGGTCGACTCGCTGCAGACCGGCACGCTCATGCGCGAGAGCGCCGTGAAGGCCGGCCACCTCAAGGTGTTCGCGAACACCGAGGTGACGGGCATGGAGGTCGAGAACGGCACGATCAAGGCAGTCACCACCTCCAAGGGCCGCATCGAGGCCGAGTACGTCGTCATCGCCTGCGGCGTGTGGAGCCCGCGCATCGCAGAGATGGCCGGCGCGACCATCCCCCTCACTCCTGCCGTCCACCAGATGGCCGATGTCGGTCCCATCGACATCCTGCAGAAGTCCAACGCCGAGGTCGCGTACCCGATCATCCGCGACATGGACACCTTCTGCTACGAGCGCCAGACGGCCGGGTCGATGGAGGTCGGCTCGTACGCCCACCGCGCGATCTTCATGCACCCCGACGACATCCCGTCGAACGAGGAGTCGGCGCTGTCGCCCACCGAGCTGCCGCTCACGCAGGACGACTTCGACCCGCAGATGGAGCAGGCGATCGAGCTGATGGAGATGCTCGGCGACGCCGAGATCAAGTACGCCATCAACGGCCTCCTCTCGCTCACCCCCGACGCGATGCCGGTGCTCGGGGAGACCGTCGAGGTGCGCAACCTGTGGTCGGCCGCCGCGGTGTGGATCAAGGAGGGGCCGGGCATCGCCCAGCTCGTCGCAGAGTGGATGACCCACGGCTACCCGCACCTGTGCGACCCGCACTCGTCGGACATCAGCCGCTTCTACGCGCACGAGCGCACCGAGCACCACATCTACGCCCGCTGCGACGAGCACTTCAACAAGACGTACGGCATCGTGCACCCGCGCGAGCAGTGGGCGTCGCAGCGCGACATGCGCCGCAGCCCGTTCTGGCCGCGCGAGAAGGAGCTGGGAGCGACGTTCTTCGACGCGCGCGGCTGGGAGCGCCCGCAGTGGTTCGCCAGCAACGAGCACCTGACGAAGAAGTTCCCCGAGGCCTGCGCCCCGCGCGAGCACGAGTGGGACGCGCGCTGGTGGTCGCCGATCACGAACGCCGAGCACCTGCAGATGCGCGAGTCGGTGGGCATGGTCGACCTGACCGCCTTCAACGAGTTCGACTTCACGGGTCCCGGTGCGATGGCTTTCCTGCAGTACATGTGCGTCAACAACGTCGACGTGCCGGTCGGCCGCTCGGTGTACACGCCGCTGCTCACGCCCGGCGGTGGCTTCCGCGGCGACCTCACGATCATGCGGCTCGCAGCCGACCACTTCCGCGTCATCACCGGCGCGTTCGATGGCGGCCGCGACAAGTACTGGTTCACCCGCCACATGCCGACCGACGGTTCGGTGACGTTCACCGACATGTCGTCGGCGCTCTGCACGATCGGCGTGTGGGGCCCGAACGCCGAGAAGACGATGGCCAAGGCCGTCCGCAACCTCGACGCCGAGAAGCGCCTCGTCCCGACCGACGTCTCGCAGTCCGCGTTCCCGTACGGCTCGGTGCGCGAGGTGCTGATCGACGGCGTGCCGTGCTGGATGTTCCGCATTTCGTACGTCGGCGAGAACGGCTGGGAGGTCTACACGAAGATGGAGCACGGCCTCCGTCTGTGGGACTCGATCGCCGAGGCGGGCCGCGAGTTCGGCATCATCCCGGTGGGCATGGGCGTCTACGCCGTGACGGGCCGCATCGAGAAGGGCTACCGCCTCATGGGCGCCGAGCTGGAGAGCGAGTACACCCCGGTCGAGGCCGGCCTCGCACGCCCGAAGGTCAAGTCGGCCGACTTCATCGGCAAGACCGCCTACCTGAAGGCCCGCGACGAGAAGCCGGTCACCACGATGTGCACGCTCGAGATCCTCGACCACCGCAACGCGAAGGGCATGAAGCGCTTCCCGACCGGCGGCAACGAGCCCATCCTGACCAAGGACGGGCAGCGCATCGTCGACGCAAAGGGCCGCGTCTCGCGCGTCACCACCGCCGGTGCCGCGCCGTCGCTCGGCACGTACCTGTTGATGGCCTACCTCCCGCCGGAGCACGCCGTCGAGGGCAACGAGCTCCGGGTGATGTACATGAACGAGCTGTTCCCCGTCCGCGTCGCGCGCGTCGGCAGCACCCCGCTGTTCGACCCGACCGATGCGCGGATGAAGAGCTGATGCGCATCCTCGTCTGCGTCAAGCGGGTGCCGGCTCCCGGCGCGAGGATCAACATCACCGAGGACGGCCAGGCCGTCGACACGGCGTTCCTGGGCTTCACCGTCAGCCCGCACGAGGAGTGCGCGGTCGAGGCGGCCGTGCAGCTCGTCGAGCTGCACGGCGGCGAGGTGACCGTGCTCACGCTCGGCCCGGCCGAGGCCGAGGAGCAGCT
>JBIIHV010000054.1:0-8858 GCA_044235415.1 Ilumatobacteraceae bacterium
CTCGTTGTCGCCGTGTCCGTACACCTTGGATGCCTCACGGGCTGCTGCTGCTGTGGCCATGGCATTCATCCTACGGGTCGCGGGTGAACGCGGTCTGTTCGCGGGACGAACGGAGAGGAACCTCGCGGGACGCGCGTACCGCTCAGTGGTCGGATGGAGGAAGGTGCGCCGACACGTCGACGCCGAATCGCGAAGCAAACTCCTCGGCGTATCCGGCGTCGTCGTCGTGCAGGCCGAGCGCGACCCATTCCTCGTCGGTCATCGCCGCGCGTCCGTCGACGATGCCCGGTCCGCCCCACGAGCACACCCAGCGCAGGCGCGGTGCGTCGGTGGTGATCGCCTGGGCCACCACGCTGGCGACGTCCTCCGCGGGCGTCGCGCCCTCGAGTCCCGCGGCGTAGAACGCGAACATGCGCCGGTAGTGCGTCTGATAGGCGCCGGTGGCGTTCGGCGCGTCGACGTTCTTCGCGAAGATCGACGAGCGGGTGATCCCCGGCTCGACCACCGCGACGCGCACGCCGAACGGCGCCACCTCGTGGGCGAGCTGTTCGCTGATGCCCTCGACCGCCCACTTCGAGGCGACGTATGGCGCCTGGGCCACCGCCCCGATGCGCCCGACGACGGACGACACGTTGACGATGGCGCCGCGCCCGCGCCTGCGCATTCCGGGCAGCACGGCCGCCGCGCACCGCACCGCGCCGACGGCGTTGACGTTGAACGACTCATGGAACTGCGCGGGCGACGACTCCTCGACGGCGCCGTTGCCGCCGATGCCGGCGTTGTTCACGAGCACGTCCACGCCGCCGAACGTCCCGATGATGCGGCCGAACCCGGCGGCGACCGACCGGTCGTCGGCGACGTCGAGCTCCTCGATCGCGACCGTCGCGCCGCGGGCCGCAGCAAGCGACAGCAATTTGCCCGCCTTGTCGGCGCTGCGCACCGTGGCGACCACGGTGAATCCCAGATCCGCGAGGTGCACGGCCGTGGCGCGGCCGATGCCCGAGTTCGCACCCGTCACGACCGCAACCGGTGCGGGATCGCCGCCGGGACGCACCGGTCCGGGCAGTGCGAGCGGCATGGCGGCGAGCCTATGGCCCGCTACTGCGTGCGAATCCCCCCGTGGGTAGCCTCCGCCCATGGCACGACCCAGCACGCTCGGCGAGCTCCGCGCATCGGGGTGGCAGTCGGTTCCGGTGAAGGAAGAGATGCGGCGCAACGCCGTCGCACGCGTGTCGGCTGGACAGCCGCTGTTCGCGGGCGTGCTCGGCTACGAGGACACGGTCATGCCCCAGCTCGAGAACGCGCTGCTCGCGGGGCATGACGTCGTGTTCCTCGGCGAGCGCGGACAGGCCAAGACGAGGATGATCCGCTCGTTGACAGGGCTGCTCGACGAGTGGATGCCGGTGGTGGCGGGCAGCGAGATCAACGACGACCCCTTCCACCCCGTGTCCCGCCACGCGCGCGATCTCGTGGCGCAGCACGGCGACGCCACGCCGATCGAGTGGGTCCACCGCGACGACCGCTACGGAGAGAAGCTGGCCACCCCCGACACGTCGATTGCCGACCTCATCGGCGAGGTCGACCCGATCAAGGTGGCCGAGGGCCGCTACCTCAGCGACGAGCTGACGATCCACTACGGGCTCGTGCCGCGCACGAACCGCGGCATCTTCGCAATCAATGAGCTGCCCGACCTGGCCGAGCGCATCCAGGTGGGCCTGCTCAACGTGCTCGAGGAGCGCGACGTGCAGATCCGTGGCTACCGAGTGCGCCTGCCGCTCGACGTGCTGCTCGTCGCGTCGGCGAACCCGGAGGACTACACGAACCGCGGCCGCATGATCACGCCGCTGAAGGACCGGTTCGGCAGCCAGATCCGGACGCACTACCCCCGCGACGCCGCAACGGAGATGGCCATCGTGCGCGCTGAGGCCCGCGAGTCGACCATCGCCGACGTACAGGTGCACTGGCCCGAGTTCATGGAGGACGTCGTCGCGACGATCAGCCAGGCCGCGCGGGCGAGCAGCCACGTCAACCAGCGCAGCGGCGTGAGCGTCCGGCTCACCGTTGCGAACCGTGAGCTGCTGGGCGCCAACGCGGTTCGCCGTGCACTGCGTCTCGGCGAGCGCGAGGTCGCGCCGCGCATCGGCGACCTCGCCGCGCTCGCGCCGGCGATGGCGGGCAAGATCGAGATCGAGGCGATGGAGGAGGGGCGCGAGGGCGCGATCCTGCAGTCGCTGGTCTCGGCCGCCGTGCTGCAGGTGTTCCGGCGGAGGGTCGTGTCCGAGCGGCTCGGCGAGGTCATCGCCGCGTTCGACGACGGCCTCGTCGTGCACGGCGGCGACGACGTGACGGTCGACCGCTACGGCGGGATGATCGCGTCGGTGCCGGGCCTCGCACACCTCGTCGAGGGACTGGTCGGCGCGTCGGCCGCGCCGCCGGTCGCGGCCTCGGCGGCGGAGTTCATCCTCGAGGGCCTGCACCTCGGCAAGCGGCTGAACAAGGACGTCGCGGGCTCGTCGGCCACGTACCGCGCGCGGGCCTAGGCCCTGGGTTCGGGCGGACCGGACATGGGCGCCGGCTTCTCCTACTCGCGATGGGACGGGACCCAGCGCGGCTTTGAGATCGATGCGGACGACATCATGCGCCGCATCGGGGACGACCTGCTGTACCACGGCGATCCCGCGAGCGCGCTCGCACGGCTGATGCGCGAGGGGATGGACGGCCCGGACGGCGGGCGCATCGAGGGGCTCCGCGAGATCATGGAACGGCTGCGGCAGCGACGCGAGGAGATCCGCGACAGCGGCGACCTGGGCGGCGTGTACAAGGAGATCGCCGACGAGCTCGCCGACATCGTCGACGAGGAGCGCCACGAGATCGACCGCCGGCTCGACGAGGCGCGCGCGTCGGGTGACGATCGCCGCGCGGCGACCGCGCAGGCGTCGGCTGCCGAGCGGGGCATCCAGCTCGACCTCCTGCCCGACGACCTCGCCGGGCGCGTGTCGTCGCTCCGGTCGTACGACTTCGAGTCGGCCGCCGCGCAGCGGAGGTTCGACGACCTCGTCGAGCGGCTTCGCCAGCAGGTCATCCAGCAGCACCTCGACCAGGTGTCGTCGGCGGTCGACGGCATGCAGCCGGGCGACCTCGCGCGCATGAAGGACATGCTCGCCGCCCTCAACGAGATGCTCGACCGTCGCGCGCGGGGAGAGGACCCGCGCTTCGAGGAGTTCATGGAGCGCTTCGGCGACTTCTTCCCGGACCGCCCGGAGACCCTCGACGAGCTGCTCGAGCAGATGGCCCGGCAGATGGCGGCGGCGCGTCAGATGCTCGCGTCCATGAGCCCCGAGCAGCGCGAGCAGTTGCAGCGGCTGTCGGACCAGCTGCTCGAGGACATGGATCTGCGCTGGCAGATGGAGCAGTTGGCCGGACACCTGCAGGCGCTGCACGGCGAGCTCGATTGGGGCTCCGACCAGGGCTTCACCGGCAGCGAACCGATGGGCTTCGGGCAGGCCATGCAGGCGGTGCGCGACCTGCAGGACATCGAGGGTCTGGAGCAGATGCTTGGCAATGCGTCGTCGCCGGCGGGGCTCTCCGAGGTCGACCTCGAGCGGCTTGCGGAACTGGCCGGCCCCGACGCGGCGCAGTCGCTCGGCCGGTTGGCGGAGCTGACGAAGCTGCTCGAGGAGGCGGGGCTCATCGACCAGCGGGACGGGAGGATGTCGCTCACGCCGGCGGCGATCCGCCGGCTCGGCGCGGACGCGCTGCGCGATCTGTTCGGCGAGCTGCGCCGCGACCTCGCCGGACAGCACGCCCTCGACGCACTCGGCAACGGGCACGAGCGGGCACCCGACTCGCGCGCCTACCAGTACGGCGACCCGTTCAACCTCGACCTCCATCGCACGCTGCGCAACGCCGTGCGGCGCGGCGGGCCGGGACTGCCCATCCGGCTGTCGCCCGACGACTTCGAGATCGAGCAGATGGAGCACCAGACCCGCGCGTCGACCGTGCTGCTGCTCGACCTGTCGATGTCGATGCCGATGCGCGGCAACTTCCTGCCCGCGAAGAAGGTGGCGATCGCCCTCCACCACCTCATCGCGACGCAGTATCCGCGCGACTACCTCGGGCTCGTCGGATTCGGCGAGACGGCCCGCGAGCTGCGGCCCGAGTCGTTGCCCGAGGCGTCGTGGGACTTCGCCTACGGCACGAACATGCACCATGCACTGGCGCTCGCCAGACGCCTGTTGGACGGCCGTGGCGGCAGCAAGCAGGTGATCATGGTCACCGACGGCGAGCCGACCGCGCACGTCACCGCGCGGGGCGACGTCTACTTCCACTACCCGCCCGCGCGCGAGACGGTGGAGGCGACCATCGGCGAGGTGCGCCGCTGCACCCGCGCCGGCATCACCATCAACACCTTCATGCTCGACGCCGATTCGGGCCTCCAGCACTTCGTGGAGAAGATGGCGACGATCAACGGCGGCCGGGCGTTCTTCACGACCCACGAGACCCTCGGCGGCTACGTCCTCGTCGACTTCCTCGAGCACCGTCGTCGCGTCGAGCGGCGCGGTCGCCGCGCCGGCTGACGGATCAGCCGGACGAGTCGACGCCCGGTGACGGCCGGGCTGCCCGACCATTTGTCCCAAATTCGGCGTGGACATTTGCAATTGTGGGCACTTCTTGCCAGAATCGCACCGGTGTAGTTACAGAGGTGTCGCGGCCCTGGGGGTGCCGCCCACAGCCAGCAGCGCCGGATGGGCGCGCGGATCGCAGGAGGAACCAAAATCGTGGAAGGCGGAATGCTGCCGCTCGTCGGCGACCGTCAGTGGCAGGATCAGGCGAACTGCCTGGGGGTCGATCCCGATCTGTTCTTTCCGGAGCGCGGTGCGTCCACTCGCGAGGCCAAGGAAGTGTGCAGGGGCTGCGTGGTGAAGCAGGACTGCCTCGAGTTCGCATTGGCGAACGGTGAGAAGTTCGGCATCTGGGGCGGGTTGTCCGAGCGCGAGCGTCGCAAGTTGCGGCGCAAGCAGCGCGAAGAGGGCTCGGGCGCCGCAGCCACCGCCTGACCCGACGGACCGACCGCCCGTTCCGGGTTCGGCCCGCTCCGGCACCCGGAAGCTGCGCCGTCGACGATCAGCGCGGAATGGTGCGGCCCGCGATCCGGGATTCGATCGTGCGATCCGGGGAAAGATCGAGTTCGGCCCATCGACTCCGGTCGATCGAGGCGAGCGTGCGCGACGGCGCGAGACCGACCAGTTCGGCCCGCTGAACAGGGGCTCGCGCCGCCACCGCGTCGTACACCGCAGCAGGGCCGGTGACGTCCGGCGCGATGAGGTTCATGCTCACCTGCGCCCATTCCCCGACCAACAGGCCGAGTGCGCGCACGGAGGGACTGCGCAGCTCGCGTGCGATCGACTTGGCGAGGTCGACGTCGCCGCCGTCGAGCCACACGTTGTAGGCGACCAGGATCTCCCGCGCGCCGACGCACATCGCCCCTGCGGTCGGGTGCGGCGTCGCAGGACCGTGGTCGGGCACGAGCCCGTCGAACGCGTGCTTGCGGATGTCGGGAAGGGTGCGCTCCGGCCCGTAGAGGAAGCACGGCACGCCGAGCTCGCCCGCGGCGAAGCGGGCGAAGTCGTCGCGTGCTGCGAGGGCATCGGCCCAGGTGGACGGAGCGAGCGGGACGAATGGCACCACGTCGACGGCGCCGACCCTCGGGTGCACGCCCTCGTGGCGGGAGAGGTCGAGGAGCTCGACCGTGCGGCGCGCGAGCCGACGCGGCGCCTCGGTGCCCACCATCGTGAAGACGCTGCGGTTGTGGTCCGCGTCGCTGTGGACGTCGAGCAGGTCGCTGCCCGCCGCCTCGGCCAGGGCCGCCAGCACCGTCCGGTCGGCCCCCTCACTCACGTTCACCACGCACTCCAGCACGGACACCTCTCTATCGCACCGGCGGCCCGTGCTGCTAGGTTGCGTGACATGCCAAGCGGATGGGAATGGATCGTCGTCCTGGTCATTGCAGTGGCGTTGTTCGGCTCGCGTTTGCCGAAGATCGCGCGCAACCTCGGCCAGGCGCAGCAGGAGTTCAAGAAGGGTCAGTCGCAGGCCGGGCAGGGCTCCGACCAGCAGGGCAGCTCCACGCCGCCCGCAGCGCAGTAGCGCTGAGACCGTCCTTCTGAGTTCCGGCGGGCCGATGGCCCGTCAGGCGGTCGCGACGTCGATGTCGCGACCGAGTACGTCGGCGAGCAGCCCGCGGCGCTCCTTCACGGCGTAGTCGATGACGTCCCGCGTCCCCGCTGCGGAGTACCGGAGCACGAGGGCATCCGCACCCCGCTCGACCGTCACGTCCATCACCCGCCCGTCCAGGGTGCGGTCGAGGCCGATCGCGATGCGCAGCACCCCGGCGAGCGCTCGCACCAGGTGCTGGTCGCGGGGCGGCAGCGCGGCGAACTCGGGATGGTCGGCCTTGGGGGCGCTCTTGCGGTGGTAGCGCGCGACCTGGGCGATCACCTCGATCTCGCGGTCGCTGAGGCCGACCAGCTCGGAATTGCGGATCACGTAGTACGAGTGCTGGTGGTGGCGCGTGTGCGACACCACGACGCCGACGTTGGCGAGCAGGGCGGCAGCCTCGAGCAGCCTGCGGGCCGCGGCGTCGACGCCGAGGTCGACGCGGAGCTGGTCGAACAGGCGCCCCGCCAGCCGGGCGACATGGCGCGAGTGCTCGGGACGGTCGTCGCAGCGCCGTGCCAGTTGTTCGACGCTGTGCATCGCAGGGTCGCCCGCCGCGGGTGAGAGGCCGCGCCTGCGCAGGGTGTCGATGAGCAGCCCTTCCCTGAGCGCATAGTCGCTGAACACGAACTCCCGCACTCCGAAGACCTCGGCGACCGCGTCGAGGATGATGGCGCCGGCAATGATGATCTCCGCGCGGTTGCGGTCGATGCCGAGCGCGGCGGAGCGCTCCCCGGCCGTGCGGTGGGCGGCGAGCCGCTCGACGGTGGTCGAGACGTCGGCGCGGCTGAACGCGAACCGGTTCAGGCTCCGCGGCTCGGGTTGCCCAGCGGCGGTGGCGACGAGCCTCGCCACCGTCTCGGCGGTGCCCGATGACGCCACCGCGACGTCGAAGCCGAGCGCCGCCACGTCGCGCTCGATGGCGACGAGCCGCGACCGGGCATAGGCGCGGCACGCGCCGATTGCGGCAGGGTGGAGGGAGTCGTCGGCGAAGAAGCGCTCGGTGAGCCGCACCGCCCCGAGCTTGAAGCTGCGGGCGAGCAATTCCTCGTCGGCTCCCCCGACGACGATCTCGGTCGATCCGCCCCCGATGTCGCAGAGCAGCATCCGGGCGTTGCCGCCGATCGCCCGGGATGCGCCGAGATGGATGAGCCGCGCCTCCTCGACGCCGGAGACGACCTCGAGGTCGATGCCCGCCTCGCGGCGGACTCGCTTGACGAAGTCGCCGCGGTTCCGGGCCTCGCGCACCGCGCTGGTGGCGACGGCGCGGACCTCCGCGCCGTGCGACGCCGCGACGTCGGCCATCCGAGCGAGGCAGGCGACCCCGCGGTCCATCCGCGCCTCGTCGAGCCGGGACATCTCGCCCGAACCGGTACCGAGGCGGACCGTTTCCTTCTCGCGGGTGACGACTTCGAAGCCGTTCGGCACCGCCCGGGCGACCACCATGTGGAAGCTGTTGGTGCCGACGTCGATCGCGGCGATCAGGTCCGAGCCGGCCACGGCGGGCTGCTCAGCTGGCGCGGCGCTCGGCCTCGAGGCGGCGGCGCTTGGCGATGCGCCGGCGCTCGCGCTCGGAGCACCCGCCCCAGACCCCGTGGTCAATGTGGAGGGCGAGGGCGTACTCCAGGCACTGGGCCGCGACGGGGCAGTTGGCGCAGACGGTGCGGGCGCGCTCGACCCCCGCCCCGTCGGAGGGGAAGAAGACGGCCGGGTTCGTATCCCGGCAGTTGCCCTGCTGCATCCAGTCGGTCGACCGGACCACCGCAGACGGGTCTGTGGAAAAGTCCTTCACCGTGCGTCCCACCCTACTCGCCCCTCTCCGTCGGTAGCCTGTCCAGCGTGTCGCACGCGGACTATCAGGACGATCTGCCCCCGGTCGGGCACGCGCGGATCGTGTATCTGGGTCCCGTGGCTCCCCATTGGGAGGTGTACGCCGACTATGGCGACCCGAACCACTTGGAGGACTTCCGTGCGCGGGTGCTGGCCCGACTCGTGTTGATCACGCCCCGCGACCCGCAGGTGCGTCGCAACCGTGTGCGCATCGACAACGACGCGCGTCGCGAGCGCATCACGGTGGAGTGGGAGCCCGACATCCCCGTCCTCACCGACACCCGCCACTTCTGACCCGGGGCGGCCGTGGCCGACGAGCGGTACCTCAACCGCGAACTGAGCTGGCTCGACTTCGACGAACGGGTGCTCGTCCTCGCAGAGGAGCCGACGACACCGCTCCTCGAGCGCTGCAGGTTCGCGGCGATCTTCTCGAGCAACCTCGATGAGTTCTTCCAGATACGCGTCGCGGCGCTGAAGGATCAGGTCGCAGCGGAGGTGACGACGCCGTCTCCCGACGGGCGCTCCCCGGTGCAGCAGCTCGCGGAGATCGCGGTCCGCGTGCGAGGGATGGTGGCGCGCCAGGAGCGCCTCTGGTCGGACTCGCTGTCGCCCGCCCTGCGCGGGGCGGGCATCGAGGTGCTCGGCTGGGACGCCCTGTCGGATGGCGAGCACGAGACGGTCGGCCGCGTCTTCGAATCGCGCATCTTCCCCGTCCTCACGCCGCTCGCCGTCGATCCCGCACACCCGTTTCCGTACATCTCGAACCTCGCACTCAACCTCGCTGTCCTCGTGCGCGACCCCACCACCGACGG
>JBIIHV010000055.1:0-8845 GCA_044235415.1 Ilumatobacteraceae bacterium
ACCGCCGCCGCGACGCGCCGCGGACCGGATCGAGCGACGTCACGGCTGCAGCCGGTAGCCGAGTCCGCGGACCGTCACGATGTGGCGGGGGTGCGCGGGGTCGACCTCGACCTTCGTGCGAAGCCGACGGACGTGCACGTCGACGAGCCTGCCGTCGCCGAAGTAGCCGTAGCCCCACACGCGGTCGAGGAGCACCTCGCGGCTGAACACCCCGCCCGGATCCTGGGCGAGCTCGCACAGCAGCCGGAACTCGGTCTTCGTGAGGGAGAGTTCCCGGCCCGCGAGCGTGACGCGCCCCTCGTCGGGCACGATTTCGAGGTCGCCGAAGACCAGCAGGGAATGCCCGCCGGCGGACGGTCTCGCGCGTCGCAGCAGTGCGCGGATGCGGGCCGACAATTCCTTCGGGGCGAACGGCTTCGTGAGGTAGTCGTCCGCGCCGGCCTCGAGTCCGGCGACGACGTCGTGGGTGTCGGACCGCGCGGTGACGACGACGATGGGGACGTCGCTGAACCGCCGCAGGTTTCGGCAGAGGTCGAAGCCGCTCATCCCCGGGAGCATGATGTCGACGAGCACGACGTCGGCGGGCGAGCGACGGAACGCGGCGAGTGCCTCCTCGCCGGTCGGCGACTCCTCGACCTCCCACCCTTCGTCCTCGAGGGCGAGCCGGACGGACGTGCGGATCCGTTCGTCGTCCTCGACGGTCAGGATCCGGACGGCCATGCGGTCAATTGTGGCCGGAGTCGGCGTCGCGGATGAGTGCCGCCAACCCGTCGAAAATTGCGGGAGGGGCGGCGAGCACCTGCACCGGCCGGAGCGGCCCCCCGGCGAAGTCGCCCGTCCGGCCGCCGGCTTCGCGGACGATGAGGTCGGCGGCAGCGACGTCCCACGGGTGCAGGTTCTCCTCGAAGTACGCGTCCAGCCGACCGCAGGCGACCCAGCAGAGGTCGATCGACGCGGCTCCGAACCTGCGGACATCGCGGATCCTGTCGATCATCCGCGACACCCGCCGCGCTTGGCGGACCCGCGACGGGGCGTCGTAGCTGAATCCCGTCGCGACCAGCGCGCGCTCGAGGACGGCGTCCGTGTTGCAGTGGATCGGATCGCCGTTGAGCGCCGCTCCGCCGCCCCGAACCGCAGTGAAGGTCTCCCCGCGGGCCGGCACGTGGACCACGCCGGCGAGCGGTCCCTGGTCGTCCGCGATGCCGATCGACACCGCCCACATCGGGAGGTCGTAGAGGAAGTTGGTCGTGCCGTCGATGGGATCGATGCACCAGGTGTAGGGCGACGTTCCCGGGTGGCGGGCGCCCTCCTCGCCGACGATTGCGTCGTCCGGGCGCGCGGAGCGGATCCCGTCGACGACGATGCGTTCGCAGGCCCGGTCGTACTCGGTGACCATGTCGGTGGCGGTCGTCTTGGTGCCGACCTCCCGCAAGCCCCCGCGCCGTCCGTCCAACGCGACGGCACCCGCCTCGCGTGCGAGGTGCTCGGCAACCGTGAGGAGCGCGCGTGCGCCCGTGTCAGGCGCGGTCATCGCCGAGCTGCCTCCACTCGCCGATCGCGCGGAGGACGAGGACGGCGACGACGGCCATCCCGGAGGCGACGCTGACGGCGCCGACGAACAGGCCGATGCCGGCGGGCACGGTGCAGTCGCCGGTGCACTGCAGATCGACGAGCGCACGGCCGATCGCGCCGCCGGCCGCGCCGCCGAGCGCGATGGATGCGACGGCGACAGCCCGCGCCGACCTCGACGGCAGGGCGGACAACGGTCGCTCGCCCGATCCGTCCACGGCCTTATGGTAGACGCGGTTCGGCAACGGGGAGCTCCTGTGGACGGCACGCATCGGACGATCCTCCACGTGGACATGGACATGTTCTTCGTGGCGGTGGAGCTGCGGCGCAGACCCGAACTGGCCGGATTGCCGGTCGTCGTCGGCGGGACGGGGGATCGGGGCGTCGTCGCGGCCGCGTCGTACGAGGCGCGGCGGTACGGCATCCACTCGGCGATGCCGTCCCGCGCAGCGCGAAGGCTCTGTCCTGCGGCGGTGTTCCTCCCCGGCGATCTCGCGGCGTACGCGGCTGTGTCCCGCGAGGTGTTCGAGGTGTTCCACCGCTTCACACCGCTCGTCGAGGGGCTGTCGTTGGACGAGGCGTTTCTCGATGTCACGGGTGCCAGGCGGCTCCATGGCGACGGGCCGGCCGTCGCGGCTGCGGTCCGCCGCGAAGTCGCAGGAGCGACCGGTCTCGCGTGCAGCGTGGGGGTCGCGAGCTGCAAGTTCGTCGCAAAGCTCGCCTCCGTGAGGGCCAAGCCGCGCGGAACCGTCGCAGGGGTGCTGCCCGGTGCGGGCGTCGTGGTGGTGGAGCCCGGCGAGGAGCGGGCGTTCGTGCGGTCGCACGCGGTCGAGGCCCTCTGGGGTGTGGGCTCGGCGACACTGGCGCGCCTCCACCGGATCGGAATCCGCACCGTGGACGACCTCGCCGCAGCAGGAGCGGATGCACTCGCGGCAGCGCTCGGCAGGGCGGCGGCGCACCACCTGGTGGCGCTCGCGGATGGCAGGGATGACCGCCCGGTGGTGCCGGACGGCGGCGCGAAGTCGGTGGGCAACGAGGAGACGTTTGCACGGGACGTCACCGACGCTGCGGCGCTCCGTGCGCACCTGGTCCGTCTGGTCGATGCGGCGACGCACCGCTGCCGCACGAAGGGACTGGCGCCGCGGACGGTGGTACTCAAGATCCGGTACGGCGACATGGATGCCATCACGCGCTCCAGGACGCTCGACCATGCGGTCACGACCGTGCCCGCCGTGATGGCGGTGGTCGATGAACTGCTGGCTGATGCCGAGCCGCACCGCGGGGTGAGGCTCGCCGGCGTGAGCCTCCGGTCGTTCGACGGCGACGAGCCCCTCGCCAGCCTCTTCGACGGCGACCAGCCGACCGTGTCGGGGATCGAGTCGGACTGGCTGGCGGCGACGAGGGCGCTCGACGACATTCGGGCGCGGTTCGGGGCGGGTGCGATCGGTCCGGGGAGCGCGGTGGTCGACCAGTCCCCGCCGGGTACCTCACCGTGGGGTCCGCATCGCTGATCGGCGCATGCGTTGAGCAGGGTGCCCCCGCCGTGCGAGACTGCGGGCGGAGGTGGCGATGCCCCTGTCGGACGACGAGCAACGGATCCTGCGCCAGATCGAGGAGCAGCTGCAGCACGACGAGCAGTTCGCGACCAAGGTCTCGCCGGCAGGTCTCTATCGGCACTCCAGGCGGGTCGTCGCCTGGTCGGTGCTCGGCGCGGTGGCGTCGCTGGCCGCCACGGTGCTCCTGCTCGCGATGCACTTCCTGCTCGCGTTCGCCGGCTTCCTCGTCATGCTGGCGTTCGTGCTCGTCATCGAGCGGCAGTTGCGGGCGATCAGCAAGGCGGGCATCAAGGACGTCGTCAGCGCGCTGCGCGGCACGCCCTTCGGCGCGCAACGTCGCGGCAACGACTAGCTCCGGATCGTCCGAGTGGCGGCACCCGGGTACCTCGCCGTCGACATCGGCGGCACCAAGCTCGCGGCCGGTGTCGTCGGCCACGACGGCGAGCTTCTCACCCGCGGCCAGGTGCCGACACCATCGACCGGCGTCTGGGCGGCACTTGCCGGTCTCGTGGAGGAACAGCGGCAGGGTTCGCCGGTCGGGCTCGCATCGTGTGGCGTCGGGTGCGGCGGCCCGATGGAGCCGGGAGGCGAACGCGTGTCCCCGCTGCACATCCCTGAATGGCGCGGATTTCCGTTGCGCCGCGCGCTCGCCGAGGCCACCGGCCTGCGCGTGTCCGTCGCCAACGACGCTCAGGCGCTGATCCTCGGTGAGACGTGGTGCGGAGCCGTCGCCGGCTTCCGCGACGCGGTGGGAGCGGTCGTGTCCACGGGGGTGGGCGGTGGCATCGTCAGCGGCGGATCGCTCGTCACGGGCCGGCTCGGCAACGCCGGACACGTCGGTCACGTGATCGTCGTCCCCGGCGGACGGCGCTGCGCGTGCGGCGCGAACGGGTGCCTCGAGGCGCACGCGTCGGGAACCGCGATCCGGGACGCAACGGGGGGACACCCCGCGCAGGCGCCGGCGGAGATCCGGACGGAGGTGGGCGCACTCGTCGGCCGCGGCCTCGTGACGGTCGGTGCGCTCCTCGACCTGCGCACCGCGGTGGTCGGCGGGTCGGTGGCGCTCGGCTACGGCGACGACTTCTTCGCCGCGGCGCAGGAGGAGGCCGACCGCTGCGCCGGCCTCGAGTTCCTCCGCGGGTTCCGCGTGCTGCCCGTGGGTCTCGGCGACCGCGCCCCGCTCGTCGGCGCGGCAGCGGTCGCCCGGTCGGCGACTAGCGTCTGACGCGATGAACCCGACCTACAGTCCCGAGGCAGAGGCGTATCGCGAAAAGGTCCGCGCGTTTCTCGCCGAGAACCTGCCCGCGGACTGGCGGGGCACCGGCTCATTGGAAGGCGACGAGCTCGAGCGTTTCGTCGACGAGTGGCGGTCGCGCCTCGCGTCGTCCGGCTACCTCGCCCCCGGCTGGCCCGTCGAGTACGGCGGCGGTGGACTGACCGCCCTCGAGCAGGTCATCGTGGCCGAGGAGTTCGCCAAGGCGGGCGTGCCGACCGGCGGCGCAAACGACGTGTTCGGGATCCAGATGCTGGGCAACACCCTGTTGCTCTACGGCACGGAGGAGCAGAAGCGCCACTACCTCCCGCGCATCATCTCGGGCGACGACCGCTGGTGCCAGGGCTACAGCGAGCCGAATGCGGGCAGCGACCTCGGCAACCTCGGCCTCCGGGCGGAGCTCGATGGCGATCAGTGGATCCTCAACGGCCAGAAGATCTGGACGTCGGCGGGCCACCTCGCCGACCACATCTTCACGCTCGCGCGCACGGATGCGACCGTCGCCAAGCACAAGGGCATCTCGTTCCTGCTCGTCGACATGCGCCAGCCGGGCATCGAGGTCCGTCCGATCAAGATGATGTCGGGCGAGAGCGAGTTCAACGAGGTCTTCTACACCGACGTCGTCGTCCCCAAGGAAAACGTCGTCGGCGGCGTCAACAACGGCTGGGCCGTCGCGATGGGGCTGCTGGGCTTCGAGCGCGGCGAGGCAGCCGCAACCGCCCCGATCCGCTTCCAGGCCGAGCTCGACCGGCTGGTCTCGCTCGCCCGCGAGCGCGGCATGACGGACGACCCGCGCGTCCGTCAGCGCCTCGCGTGGGCGCACTCGAAGGTGCAGGTGATGCGTTTTCTCGGCATGCGAACCCTGACGCGGTTCCTCTCGGGGCACCACCCCGGACCCGAGGGTGCGATCTTCAAGGTGTATTGGAGCGAGTACCACCGACTGGCGACGGAGCTCGGCGTCGACCTGCTGGGTCTGGACGCGCTCGTCCCGGTCGGCCGCAAGCCGTCCAGCGCGTTCCAGACCGACGACGCAGGATCGCCCAACAGCTCGATGAGCTGGTCGATGACGTTCCTCAACTCGCGCGCAGGCACGATCTACGCGGGCTCGTCCGAGATCCAGCGCAACATCATCGGTGAGATGGTGCTCGGCCTCCCGAAGGAGCCCCGGCCGGCGTGACGGCGCGGACGGCACTCGCGGCGGTTGCGGCCGTCGCCCGTCGTCCCTCGCTGTGGGGCACCGCCGTGCGCCAGTCGCTGCGTCTGGCCCCCAACGGGTGGTGGAGGCGGCCGCCATTCCTGCCGTTGCCCGACCGCCGGTACCTCGAGTTTCGTCTGTCGACCCAGTACGGATCCCCCGGGCACGCACCCGAGCCGGGCGACGTCGTCGAGTACCTGGCGTGGTGCCGCGACTGGCATGCGGCAGGGCGCCGGCAGCGACGAGCGGGCTGACCGTCGTGCGCAGCGCGCTCGTGCTCAACGCGACGTACGAGCCGCTGAGCGTGGTGCCTGCGCGGAGGGCGGTGTGCCTCGTGCTGCAGGACAAGGCGGAGATCGTCGAGCACGATGGCAGTGCCGTGCGCTCCGAGCGGGTCGCGATGCCGGGGCCGCTGGTGATCCGGCTCCGGTACGTGGTCAGGGTGCCGTTCCACCGGAGGACTGCGCTGTCCCGCCGGGCGGTGTTCCTCCGCGACGGCAGCCGGTGCCAGTACTGCGGCGGCACCGCGGACTCCATCGACCACGTCGTGCCGAGGTCACGTGGCGGACAGCACGTGTGGGAGAACGTCGCGGCCGCGTGCCGTCCGTGCAACCTTCGCAAGCGCGACCGGACGCCGGAGGAGGCGGGGATGCGCCTGGCGTCGGTGCCGCGCGCCCCGCGCGAGTCCGCATGGGTGGCAGTGTCGGTGGGGCGCGTGCCCGACGCCTGGAAGCAGTACCTCGCGGCGGCCTCCTGAACACGGACTGGTCGCTCGAGCGCGTCACCGCATCCGCTGGGGCGTTCCACGGACGCGAGCTGCCGGCCGGCCGGACGGTGTGGAGCGTGGACGTCCCCGCAGCCGCGGCGGTGCTGGGTTCGCGGCAGGATGCGTCGCTGCTCGATGCCGACGAGTGCGCACGGCAGGGACTCGAGGTCGTGCGGCGGAGGAGCGGCGGAGGTCTCGTCCTGTTGCGCCCGGGCGAGCACGCGTGGATCGATGTCGTGATCGGGCGCGACGATCCATGGTGGTCCGACGACGTCTCGTCGTCGTCCTGGTGGCTCGGTGAGGCCTGGTGCCGGGCCGCGGCATCGCTCGGGGTCGACGGGGCCTCGGTCCACCGGGGTCGCCTGGAGTCGGACGAGTGGGGCCGGCAGGTCTGCTTCGCGGCCATCGGGCCGGGCGAGGTCGTGGACGCGGCCGGTGCCAAGGTCGTGGGCATCTCCCAGCGCCGGGCGGGTGGCACCGCACGGTTCCAGTGCACGGTGTTCCGGCACTGGTCGGCGACCGACCACGCCGCGATCCTCGCGGCTCCCCCTGCCGGCTCGTTGGGGGGGCGCGTGCGGTGCGTGGATCGGGCGCCAGGGGACATTGTCGACGCCGTGCTGGGCGCGTTGCGCTCCCTCTGATCCGGCACTCCAGCCCCGCCAAACGCCCAATTCAGCCCCTCCGGGCCCACGCACCTGTCCAAATTTGCCCGTGGGGTGGGGTGTGGTGGGGAAATGTGCTTGGAAGTGGGGGAAAGTGGGGATACTCTCTCGGCGCGGTGGGGCGGTCCCACGACGGAGTCCACGGGGCTTCGGAGTCACGGTGCGGAGGTCGGGGTGTTCGTCGGTGTGCACGAGCGTCAACTCGACCCAAAGGGTCGCGTCGCGCTGCCGGCACCGTTCCGTCCCCGCCTTGAGCCGCGCTGCTACCTGTCCGTGGGCCGCGACAAGTGCGTCGACATCCTCACCGCCGACTCGTTCGAGGAAGTCGCCCGTGACGCGGTCGAGAAGGTCCGGCGCGGCGAGATGGACCGCAACCAGCAGCGGGCGCTCGCGAGCAACACCTTCGAGGTCGTCGTCGACGCCCAGGGCCGGATCCTCATCGACGAGGTGCTGCGCGCCTACGCCGGCCTCTCGCTGAACACCAAGGTCGTCGTCACCGGTTCGTTCGACCGCGTGGAGATCTGGGAACCGGGCCGACACGGATCGATCAGCGCGCAGGCGCTGCGGGAGATCGCTGGAGAGGGGGTGGCGCGCCCCGACGCAACCGCGTAGTCCGTCCTCCTGCAGTTTCCCGATCGGCAGGGCACCAGCAACCCTCCGCCCGCTGGCGCTCCGTCGATCCGGGGAGACATCCCGACGACACCGGCCGTTCGGGGAACTGCAGGAGGACGGGCCGCGACTCGGCGCACGACATGCACGCTGCACCCGGCTTCATCCACGAGCCCGTCATGCTCGACGAGGTCCTCGAGGCGTTCGACGCCGTGCCCGCCGGGACCGTCGTCGACGCGACGCTGGGCGGCGGAGGGCACGCGGGTGCACTGCTCGATCGGCGCGCCGACCTCCGGGTCCTCGGCATCGATCGCGACGAGGCGTCCCACGAGGCGACGGCGCCGTTGGTCGAGCGGTTCGGCGGCCGCCTCGCCGTGGAGCACGGGCGCTTCGACAGGATCCCCGAGTTCCTCGCCCGCCACGGACTCACGGAGATCTCCGGCGCGCTGTTCGACCTCGGCGTCTCGTCGCCGCAACTGGACCGCGCCGAGCGCGGCTTCACCTACCGGTCCGCAGGGCCGCTGGACATGCGCATGGACCGCACGCAGGAACTGACCGCCGACCTCGTGGTCAACGGCTACGACGAGCAGCGCCTCGCGTCGCTGTTGCGCGGCCATGCCGACGAGCGCCACGCACGGCGGATCGCTCGGGCGATCGTGTCGGCGCGGCCGGTCCGTGACACCGCGCACCTCGCGGAGGTGGTCGTCGCGGCGATTCCGGCCCCTGCTCGTCGGACGGGTGGGCATCCCGCGAAGCGGACGTTCCAGGCGATCCGGATCGAGGTGAACGGCGAGCTCGACGCGCTGCCCGTCGCGCTCCGCCAGGCCATCGACGCGACGAGTCCGGGAGGACGGATCGCGGTGCTCTCGTACCACTCGGGTGAGGACCGGATCGTCGCCGGTGCCTTCGCCGATGCGGAGCGTGCGTCGCCCCCCGACGCGTCTCCCTTCGTGCACCCCGACACGGTGCGGAGGCGGGTGCGGCGGGTTCGCGCTCCGAGGCGGCCCTCGCAGGCCGAACTCGAGCGCAACCCCCGCGCATCCGCCGCGAAGCTCCGGGTCGTCGAGAAGGTCGGTCGCTGAGATGGCACTGGTCATCTCCCCGCAGCGGCACCTCACGGTCGTCGAGCCGGTGAGCCGGGGCGCGGTCGGCGCGGTGGCGCTCTTCGTGGCGGGGCTGTTCGTCATCGTCACCCTCGTGGTGGCGTTCCATGCG
>JBIIHV010000056.1:0-8777 GCA_044235415.1 Ilumatobacteraceae bacterium
CTGCAATGGAGATGGTGAAGCTGTTCCAGCTCCAGATCGAGCACTACGAGAAGATCGAGGGGACGGCCCTCTCCCTCGAGGGCAAGGCCAACCAGCTGTCGGCATTCGTCCGGAGCAACCTTCCCGCCGCGATGCAAGGCCTGCTCGTCGTGCCGATCTTCGCCGGCTTCGACCACGCCACCGGTGCTGGTCGAATATGGGACTTCGACGCCACGGGGGGGCGCTACGAGGAGCGCGACTTCGTCGCCACCGGTTCGGGCTCCCTGCACGCAGCCGCGGCCATCCGCCTCGGCTGGCGCTCGGACCTCGGCTCCGGGGATGCGGTGACGCTCGCGTGCCGTGCCCTGTGGGAAGCCTCCGACGCCGACTCCGCGACGGGCGGACCCGACCTCGCGCGCGGCATCTTCCCGATCGTGGCGACCGTGGACATCGACGGATTCCGGCGGATCGTCGACGAACAGGTGAAGTCGGCATTCGAGCGCATCGTGGAGGAGGTGCGGGCGCGATGAGCATGCCCTTCTACGTGCCGCCGGAACAGATGATGAAGGACCGCGCCGACTTCGCGCGGAAGGGCATCTCCCGAGGCCGGGCACTCGCAGCCATCCAGTACGTGGACGGCATCGTGTTGGTCGCCGAAAACCCCTCGACCACGCTCCGCAAGATCAGCGAGATCTACGACCGGATCGCCTTCGCCGGGGTCGGCAAGTACAACGAGTTCGACCAACTGAGGGTTGCTGGGGTCCGGTTCGCGGATCTCAAGGGCTACCAGTTTTCGCGCGCCGACGTGGACGCCCGCGGACTCGCGAACCAGTACGCACAAGTCATCAGCCAGGCGTTCACGCACGAGGTGAAGCCGCTCGAGGTCGAGATCCTCGTCGCCGAACTCGGCTGGACTGCGGCGGACGACCAGCTGTACCGCATCATGTACGACGGAACGGTGATCGACGAACGCAGGTTCAGCGCAATCGGCGGCGACGTAGAGGCGATTCGTTCGCGACTCGACGAGCGGTACCGGCCCGGGGCGGCACTGGCCGACGCCGTAAAGGCGGCCGTTGAGTCCCTCGAATCGGGCGAACGCCGCATCAGCCACGACGAGCTCGAGGTTGCCGTGCTCCAGCGCGACGGCGATCGCCGCTGCTTCCGCCGGATCGAGCCGGGCAGCATCGGCCAGATCCTGTCCTGAACGCCCCCCTCCACCGCCGGATCTTCGGCCTCGAGACGGAGTTCGGCGTGACGTGCACGGTCCGCGGGCAACGGCGACTCGGACCGGACGAAGTGTCGCGGTACCTCTTTCGACGGGTCGTCTCGTGGGGCAGAAGCTCGAACGTGTTCCTCGAGAACGGATCGCGCCTCTATCTCGACGTGGGATCGCACCCCGAGTACGCGACGGCCGAGTGCGACGACGTCCGCGAACTCGTGGCGCAGGACAAGGCGGGGGAGCGCATCCTGGAGGACCTCGGCGAGGCCGCGGAGCAACGACTCCACGACGAGGGTGTCAAGGCAACCGTCCATCTCCTCAAGAACAACACCGACTGCGCAGGCAACTCATATGGCTGCCACGAGAACTACCTGGCGCGGCGGGACGTGGAGCCCGAGCGGTACCACCAGGTGTTGGTCCCGTTCCTCGCGTCGCGCCAGATCTGGGCGGGTGCGGGGCACGTGTTGCAGACCGCGAAGGGGCCCGTCTATTCGATCTCGCAGCGCGCCGAGCACGTGTGGGAGGCGGCGTCATCGGCGACGACCCGGAGCCGTCCGATCATCAACACCCGTGACGAGCCGCACGCCGATCCCGAGGAGTACCGCAGACTGCACGTGATCGCCGGTGATTCGAACATGAACGAGGTTGCGACCTTCATGAAGGTCGCAGCCACCGCGTGCGTGCTCACCATGGCAGAGTCGCGGTCGTTCCTGATGCGCGACGTGACGCTGGAGCATCCGATCCGTGCGGTCCGCGACATCAGCCTCGACACGGGGTTGCGGCGAACGGTTCGCCTCGCGAGCGGACGGGAGGTCACCGCGCTCGACATCCAGCGCGAATATCTCCTCCACGCGGAACGCTACGACGACGCGCACGGTTTCGGACCCGTCGAACGGCTCGCGCTCGCCATGTGGCGGCAGACCATCGAGGCGCTCGAGTCCGATCCGTCGTCACTCGCGCGCCGCGTGGACTGGATCACGAAGAAGACGATCATCGACGGGTTCATGGAGCGGCACGGGTGCGCACTCGACGATCCCAGGGTCGCGATGATCGACCTGCAGTACCACGACATCCGCCCCTCCCGTGGGCTCTACTACCGCGCCCAGGCCGCCGGTGGCGCCGAACGCATGGTCGGCGACGACGAGATCCAGCGAGCAGTCGAGGAGGCGCCCGCCTCCACGAGGGCGGCGCTGCGCGGCAGGTTCATCCGTCGGGCAAAGGAACGGCGGCGCGACTACACCGTGGACTGGGTCCACCTGAAGGTCAATGACCAGGCTCAGAGGACCGTCATGTGCAAGGATCCGTTCAGGTCGTCCGATGAGCGCGTGGAGAGATTGATTGCTTCGCTCTGACGTGCGCCGAATCGGCCGCCTGGCCATCGAATGGGTCGCCGTTCTGGCGGTGGCGGGTGGCGCAGCCTTTCTCATCCGTTCGTTCGTCGTCCAGCGATTCTTCATTTCCGGACCGAGCATGCTGCCGACGATGCACGACGGAGACCAGATCCTCGTCAACAAGCTGTCGTACCGTTTCGGCGAGCCCGGGCGCGGAGACGTCGTGGTCTTCGACCGGATCACGACCGATGGTGCCATCGTCCAGCACGACGACCTCATCAAGCGAGTGGTGGCCACGGAGGGGGAGGTCGTCGAAATCAGGGGGTGCGAGGTGTTCGTCGATGGGTCACCCATCGACGAGCCGTATCTCCCCGATGGGGGTCCGACCGACCCGGTCGAGCGCTGCAGGATGCCCGACATGGCGCCCATTGCGGTTCCCGAGGGGGACATCTTCGTCATGGGCGACAACCGGCCGGAGTCGTTCGACAGCCGCATGTTCGGACCCGTCGATTCACACCAGGTCGTGGGCAGGGCGATCGCCGTCATCTGGCCGCTGGGCGAGCTCTCGCGCCTCTAGGTCGGCGACGTCCGTCCCTAGACTGCGGTCGTGTTCAACTTCTCGGGCAGTGAGATCATCTTCCTGCTGATCCTGGGCCTGGTCGTCCTCGGTCCCGAGAAGCTTCCCAGCGTCCTGCGCCGCGCGGGTCGCCTCTACGGCGAGTTCAAGCGAATGACCTCGGACGCCCAGTCCGAGATGCGTCGGGCGTTCGCCGAACCGATCCGGGACATCCAGCAGACGGTCTCCTCCTACAAGACGGAGTTCGAGGCAGGCGCCCGGAGCGCCGCCGACGATCTTCGCTCCGACCCCGTGCAACCGACCCCCCAGCAGCCACCGCTCGCCGATCCTCCTGCGAGCGGATCAACGGACCCGGACGGTGCGCCGGGAGCGAACCCCGAGCAGGGACCTCTGGCGTAATGGCCGTGCTCAGGTTCCGACGTCGGGAGTCGAACCCCGCCGCCGAGATGTCCCTGTTCGACCACCTCACGGAGCTCCGCCAGCGGATCGTGAGGAGCCTGCTCGCGATCGGCCTTGCTGCGGCGGTCATCCTGATCTTCTACGAGCCAGTGCTGCGTTTCCTCATCAGGCCGTATGCGGCGACGTGCGCCGCACATCCCGAGTTCAACTGCGACGGTTCGCTCTATGCGCTCGGTCCGATCGAGGGCCTCGCCGCGCGCATGCGGATCAGCGGCTACGGCGGCGTCATCGCCGCACTCCCGGTGATCTTCTGGCAGGTGTGGCGCTTCATCGTGCCTGCGCTGAGCCCCCGTGAGAAGCGCTACTCGGTGCCCTTCATCGTGTCGTCCGTCACCCTCTTCCTCGTGGGCGGGGCGATGGCGTACTGGACCCTGGACAAGGCGCTGGAGTTCCTGATCGCGTGGTCGGGTTCGGAGGTAAACCAGACCTACCAGATCTCGAAGTACATCTCGCTGGTCGCACTGATGGTGCTCGCCTTCGGCGTCGGCTTCCTCCTGCCCGTGCTGGTCGTCTTCCTCCAGCTCGTCGGGGTCGTCACCCCGCAGACCCTGCTCCGCCAGTGGCGAACCGCCACCATGGTGATCTTCGCCCTCTCCGCGGTCATCACGCCGAGCGGCGATCCGATCAGCATGCTGGCCCTCGCCGTGCCGATGACGCTGCTCTACCTCGTCGCCGTGCTGATCGGATGGGTCGCACAGCGCCGCTCCCGCCGAGCCCCCGGGGAGTGAACGACGGGGTCCGCCAGGAGTTCCTCTCACGGTGGGGCAGGACCCCCGACCGGTTCCAAATCGAGGCGTTCGACGCACTGGACGAGGGACTGAACGTCCTCGTCTCCGCGCCGACCGGATCTGGAAAGACCGCGGTTGCCGATTACGCGATCGCGTCGGCCATTGCGAGTGGTCGTCGGGCCATCTACACGGCGCCCATCAAGGCGCTCTCCAACCAGAAGTTCGCCGAGTTCAGCGGACGTTTCGGGAGGGTCGGCCTGCTGACCGGCGACAACTCCATCGACGCAGCGGCACCGGTCGTCGTCATGACGACAGAGGTCCTGCGGAACATGATCTATGCGTCCTCCAGCGCCCTCGACGACGTCGGGATCGTGGTCCTTGACGAGGTGCACTTCCTTCAGGACGCCTATCGGGGCCCCGTCTGGGAGGAGGTCATCATCAACCTCGAGCGGTCGGTCGGCCTCGTGTGCCTCTCCGCAACAGTGTCCAATGCCGACCAGATTTCGGCGTGGATCCGCGACGTTCGGGGTCCTACCGCGTGCGTTGTCGAGTCGAACCGACCCGTCGAACTGACCCACCTGTTCGCGGTGTCGCCACGCGGCGGCGACGAGGTCCGCATCTATCCACTGAGCGAGGGGCGCGCACCCAATCCCGCCATTCAGCGCTTCATCCGCGCCAACGAGGGGCCGTCGCGCCGGCCACGGACGAGGCCGAGGAGCACCGTCGCCGCGCCGGGCAGATCGGCACTGGTTGCCGAGCTCCATCGTCGCGACCTGCTCCCGGCGATCCACTTCATCTTCAGCCGGAGACAGTGCGACGAGGCCGCCCGTTCCGTCGCATCATCCTGTCCGGGGCTCGTCACCGCAGAGGAGCGGGAGGAGATCCGGCGCGTCACCGACGACCTCGTCGCCGACTACGACGTCGACGACCTTGCCGCGCTCGGATTCACGGCGTTCGAGCGCGTCCTCGAGGAGGGGGTGGGCATCCACCATGCGGGGATGGTCCCCGTGTTCCGTGAGCTGGTCGAGCGGCTCTTCGCCTCATCGTTGCTCAAGGTCGTCTATGCGACCGAGACCCTCGCAGTCGGAATCAACATGCCCGCGCGCACGGTCGTCGTCGACTCGGTCAGCAAGTTCACCGGCTCTGCGCACGAGTCCATCACCGCGTCGGATTTCGCGCAACTGTCGGGAAGAGCGGGTCGACGGGGCATGGATGCGCGGGGATTCGTCGTCGTTCCATGGTCGGCCCGGACGCGCCTCGAGCAGGTCGTTGCGCTCTCGCAGAGCAGGAACTTCGTCCTGCGTTCCTCCTTTCGACCGACCAACAACATGCTCGTCAACCTCGTCGCGCGGACCGACCGGGCCGGTGCGCGGGTGCTGCTCGAGCGCTCGCTGGCCCAGCACCAGGCGTCCCGACGCGGCAACGATCTCTGGAATCGCTTCGAACGCATCGAGCTGCTGCTTCGCGAGCGCGGATTCCTGGACGGCTGGAGTCTGTCTGCAAAGGGATCGATGCTCCGATCCATCTTCCACGAGAGCGACGTCCTCCTTGCCGAGTCCGTCGCGCAGGGACACTTCGACCGCCTCGACCACCTCGAGATCGCCGCACTTGCGTCGTGTCTCGTGCAGGAGGATCGGCCCGGCGCGTCCGAGGCGTCGGCCCACCCTCCGACCAGGCGCCTCGCAGCGCGCATCGCATCCCTCCGCACGGCAGCCCGAAGCATCGCCGCGCACCAGCGTCGCCTCGGCCTCCCTGAACAGCGGATGCCGTCCTCGACGGTCGTCGCCCATGTCTACGAGTGGGCGAGAGGTGACGATCTCGCCGACGTCCTCTGCGCCGCCGACGTGTCGCCGGGCGACCTCGTGCGCGTGCTGAAGCAGACTGCCGATCTCCTCCGCCAGATCGCAACCGTCGCCGGAGAGCGATCCACCCGGGAGGCCGCGACGCGCGCAGGGGATGCGTTGTGGAGGGGGATCGTCTCGGCCTCCGCACGGGTCGACGCGCGATGGTGATCAGGGCGGGGGAGCCGTGGGGGGAGCCGGGACGTCCACCGGGCTCGATTCCGGTCGCTGCCGACGAAGCCGCGCTCGGCGACCTCTGGGTGGGTGGCGTGCGGGAGGCCGTGTTGGAGTCCGGGACCCTCCGCAGCTCCACGGGAACCGCCACGACGGACCTCCGGTTGCGCGCGGAGGTCGACGCAATCCTCGTCGAACTGCGCGGCCCGCAGGGACGCTCCGTCGTACCCGTCTTCGGCACCATGGTGATCGGAACTGGCCCGTTCGGCACCAGGATCGCGGCGATCGTCACGAACTCCGGATTCTGGCGGACCAGACGGGTCGTTCCCGCGGCCCATCCCAACGACGGCACGCTCGACGTCCTCGAGGTCGCGCCCGGCATGGTCTTGGCGCAGCGGTACCTCGCATGGCGACGAAGTGTGCGGTTTGACCACCTCCCGCACCCCGATCTCGTGGTGCGACGTGGCACCGAATGGACGTGGACGGGCAGTCCCTGCACGGCGTGGGTCGACGGGCGGCGGGTGGGGCGGGTCGCGCACGTGGGGTGTTCGGTACGCGCGGACGCCATGCGCGTCTGGCTCTGAGCCGATGGGCACTGATCCCCGAATCGGCTCCCCGCCGACTCCTACACTCGCCGCGTGACGGTGTACCTCCCGGAGGAGTTCAACGCAGAGGAGCGCGCGGTTCTCGGACGCCACTTCACCAACCTCGACGGCCCCGTGTTCGCACTGGTCGATCTCCCTGAGGTCGTCAAGGGAGCGCTCTTTGCGCGGTACAGCAGGAGCCCCAAGAGCCTCCGTCGCCTCTTCCTCGACGAATTTGCAGGCGAGCTGGGCGACGCCGGACCAACCGCTCCGGTCCAAGCGGGCGCTGCGGACAGGCTCTACGAGAAGGTCTTCGTCGAGTACGGCGACGATTCCGTCGCCCAGCTGGGCGGCGTGCACCTGGCGTGCGAGCAGGCCTCCAACGTGCTCACGAAGGTCCTCGAGTGGGGCCGTCTGATGAGCTACCTCGAGCAGAGCACCCGCTACATCGCCTACGACACCCGCCTTGCGGGCCGGTACCGCTTCCACCGCGATCCGGAGGTGGTCGGCGGGCCGCTCGGCGTGCGCTTCGTCGGCGATATGGATCGCATGTTCGACTCGTACAAGGCCATGGCGGCCGCCGTCACGGACCACGTCAGGGCAACGGTTCCGAAGTCCATCCACGACTCCGACTTCGTGTACCGACAGGCCACGAAGGCCAAGGCGCTCGACGCGGTTCGCGGATCGCTGCCGGCCGCCGCCCTCTCCAACGTGGGCATCTACGGATCTGGTCAGGGGTACGAGGCCCTGCTGCTGCGCATGCGCGCCCACCCCCTGCCGGAGGCGCGCTTCTACGCGGGACTGATGCTCGACGAGCTCCGGAAGGTGATACCCGCGTTCATGCGCCGGGTCGATCAGCCCGACCGCGGGGTTGCGTGGAGTGCGTATCTGGCGGACGTTCGCGAGAGGACGGAAGAGGTCGTGCTTCGTCTGCTGGGCGGCGAGGTCGCCGACCCGAGCGCGGAGGTGGTGCTCACCGACTACGACCCCGAGGGCGAGGAGAAGGTGATCGCGGCCATCTGCTACTCCGCGTCGTCGTTGCCCGAGACCCAGATTCGACGCCGAGTCGCGTCGATGTCCACCGACGACAGGACCAGCCTCTTGCGCGCATACATCGGCGATCGCCGGAACCGTAGGCACCGTCCCGGCCGCGCGTTCGAGGCAACCTCGTACCGGTTCGACGTGCTCGGCGACTACGGGGCGTTCCGCGATCTGCAGCGCCACCGGCTCATGACCATCGAGTGGCAGCGCCTCACGACCTCCCACGGTTGGGTGCTCCCCGAGCTGGTCGAGCAGGCAGGCGTCGGAGATCTCTTCGAGGAGTCGATGGAGCGTTCGGCGGCACTGCACGACGACCTGCTCGAGCGGCACCCGGTCCAGGCCCAGTACGCGGTCGCCATGGCCTACCGGCTCCGCTACCTCATGCACTTCAACGCCCGCCAGGCGATCCATCTGCTCGAGCTCCGGTCCGCGCCGCAGGGACATCCGTCGTACCGGCGCGTCGCGAAGGAGATGCACCGACAGATCGGCGAGGTGGCGGGGCACCGGGCAATTGCGGCGGCCATGGTGCACATGGGCACCGATGCCCCCGCCCTCGAACGTCTCGAATCCGAGCGGCGAGCGGAGCAGCGCCGCGACGGCGGCGCGAAGTTGCGCTGACGGGGCTGTCCGGTAGAGTCGCCGCCCACACGGTCGCCCTGCGGGGCAGAGGAGCACCATGTCCGACGACGAGATCATCGACGAACCCGGCGAAGAGGGGGAGCTGGATGAGTCGCTGCTCGAGGACCAACTCGGCGGCGACGACATCGGCGACGACGCGCTCGACGACGAGGAGCTCATGGGGCTCGGCGAGGACGATGACGGACTCATCGCCACCACCCCCGCC
>JBIIHV010000237.1:0-2591 GCA_044235415.1 Ilumatobacteraceae bacterium
GAGCATCCTGAGCACGTCGTCCTGGTCGAGCGGCCGGGGCAGGCCGATCGGGACGCGCACCCCGTCCCGACCGGCGGCCGGATCGTCCGGACGGTCACCCTCCGCCACCATGAACCGGTGGAGGGCTCGCACCACCGCGAGTCCACGGGCGACGCTCGCCACCGAAAGACCGCGATCGCGCAACCATCCGACATGGGCATCGACGTCCTGGGGCTGTGCATCAACGGGGGTCGACTCCCTTGCCGCGAGGAACTGCACGTAGCGCTCCGCGTCGCGGCGGTACGCCTCCACCGTCCTCGCCGACCGGCCCTGCTCCACGGCCAACCATGCGACGAACCGATCGACGAGCCCCGTCATGCCCACGCACGGTGGCGCGCCGCGAGCAGTCCGACGACCGCAGTCGAGTTGACGATTTCCCCCCGTTCCACCATCGCGACGGCGTCATCCACCGGCGTCCAATGGACGGTCATGGCCCGCTCTTCCGGACCCTCCGGCGTCGCCGAACCGCGCGACACTCCGGACGCGAAATAGATCGTCATCTCGGCATCGGTCAATCCGGGCGCCTGCACGAGCTGCGCAAGGAAGCGCCACTCGCCGCCGGTCGCACCCACTTCCTCGCAGAGCTCCCTCCGGGCGGCGTCAAGCGGATCCTCGCCCGACTTGTCGCGCATCCCCGCGGGGATCTCCCAGATCACCCGGTCGAGCGATGGCCTGTACTGCCGCAGGAGCGCAACCTCGCCATCCGACACCGCGACGATCCCCACTGCACCCGGGGACCGCACGTACGACCGTTCGAACACCTCCCCGTCGGGGGACTCGAAGACGCCCCGAACGAGGCGCCAGGCCCTCCACGCAACGAGCGTCTCCTCCGTCGTGCGGGCGAATCCCCGCGCGGGGCCCGCGCTCACCGGCGGAGATCCGAAGACGCCTCCAGCCGCGCCGTCCGGTGACGCAGCGCCGCCGCGACGAATTCACGGAACAACGGATGGGGCCTGTCCGGGCGGCTCTTGAATTCAGGATGGGCTTGGGTCCCGACCCAGAAGGGGTGCCCCTCCATCTCCACGAACTCCACCAGACGGCGGTCCGGCGAGGTGCCGCTGCACAGGAGACCTGCGGCCTCCAATCTGCTCCGATACGCCGAGTTGAACTCGTACCGGTGGCGGTGGCGTTCGCTGACCACGGGCTCGCCATATGCCTCCGCGACGATGCTCCCCGGCTCGAGCACCGCGTAGTACGCACCCAGCCGCATGGTGCCGCCCTTGTTTGCGACGTCCCGCTGGTCGACCATCAGGTCGATGACCGGATGGCGGGTCGACGCATCGAACTCGGTGGAATTCGCGCCATCGAGACCCGCCACGTGGCGAGCGAACTCGATCGTCATGACCTGCATGCCGAGGCACAGCCCGAGGCACGGAAGGCGCTCCTCGCGCGCGAACTCCGCCGCGCGGATCTTGCCCTCGATGCCACGGGAGCCGAAGCCGCCGGGAATCACGATTCCGTCGACGTCGGCGAGCCGACCAGAAGCGAGCAGGCCCTCGATGTCCTCCGCCTGCACCCACTCGACCTCCACCCGTGCGCCATGGTGGAATCCCGCATGCCGCAGGCTCTCGGCCACCGAGAGGTAGGCGTCCTGCAACTGCACGTACTTGCCGATGAGCCCGATCCGCACGGGAAGCGTGGCCGCCTCCACGCGTGCGACGAGCTCCTGCCATGGACGCAGATCGGGTCGCGTGTCGAGCCTGAGCACGTCGCACACCCGGTCGTCGAAGCCCTCGTCGTGCAGGATCAGGGGCAACTCGTAGATGTTCCGGGCGTCGGCAGCGTTGATCACGCACTTCAGCTCGACGTCGCACTGGTTCGAGATCTTCCGCTTCAACTGCTCCGACACCGGCTCTTCGCTGCGGCAGACGATGATGTCCGGCTGGATGCCCCGCGCCCGCAGTTCGGTGACGCTGTGCTGCGTCGGCTTCGTCTTCTGCTCGCCGCTCGGGCCGATGAAGGGAACGAGGGTGACGTGCACGTAGCAGACGTTGTCCCTGCCCACCTCGTTCCGGAACTGGCGGATCGCCTCGAGGAACGGGAGGATCTCGATGTCGCCCACCGTGCCGCCCACCTCGGTGATCACCACGTCGACATCCTCGGTCGCAAGCCGCGTGATGCGCCGCTTGATCTCGTCGGTGACATGGGGAATCACCTGTACGGTCCTGCCGAGGAAGTCTCCGCGACGTTCGGCTGCCAGCACCGCCTGGTAGATGCTGCCCGTCGTCGCGTTCGACGCGCGGGTCAGGTTCTCGTCGATGAACCGCTCGTAATGGCCGAGGTCGAGATCGGTCTCCCCTCCGTCATCCGTGACGAAGACCTCACCGTGCTCGAACGGGTTCATCGTGCCGGGATCGACGTTGATGTACGGGTCCAGCTTCTGCATCGTCACGCGCAGACCGCGCGACTTCAGCAGCCGCCCGAGGGACGACGCCGTCAGACCCTTGCCGAGCGAACTCGCGACGCCACCGGTCACGAACACGTGCTTCGGCATCTGTGCCTCCCGTCCTGTGCCGCCGACGACCGCCAACCGCAGTACGGAAGGGCAGACT
>JBIIHV010000057.1:0-8695 GCA_044235415.1 Ilumatobacteraceae bacterium
ATCCAGCGCGGCGGCCAGGGCTTCGCCGGCGAGATCGGCCACATGGTGGTGCAGCGTGGCGGCACGGCGTGCCCGTGCGGCCGGTTCGGATGCTGGGAGCGCTACGCCTCGGGCACGGCACTCGTGCAGTTGGCGGGCGGCGAGGCGAACGGCTTCGCACATGGAGCGGACGTGCTGGGAGGCGCGCGCTCGGGTGATGCGACGCTGCGCGCCGTGGTCGACGAGTGGACGGGGTGGATCGCGCTCGGCGTGTCGAACCTCGCGAACGCGACCGATCCCGACGTCGTCGTGCTCGGCGGCGGGGCCGGCTCGGACCCCATGGTCGCGTCGGCGGTGGCCGGTGCTCTGGGCGGCCACCTCTACGCGCCGTCGCACCGCCGGCTGCCCCGGGTCGTGGCGGCGCGGTGCGGCGAGCAGGCGGGGGCGATCGGCGCCGCACTGCTCGCACGGGACTAGGTTCGCCGCGTGGAATTCCGAAGGATCACGAACCTCCCTCCGTACGTCTTCACGATCATCAACAACCTGAAGATCCAGGCACGCCACGACGGGGCGGACGTGGTCGACCTCGGTTTCGGCAACCCGGACATCCCGTCGCCGTCGATCGCGGTCGACAAGCTGGCGGAAGCGGCGCACAACGCCCGCAACCACCGGTACTCGCTGTCGCGCGGGCTTCCCAAGCTGCGCGAGGCGGTGGCCGACATGTACCGGCGCAATTGGGGCGTCGAGCTCGACCCCGAGACCCAGGTGACGAACACCATCGGCTCGAAGGAGGGCTTCAGCCACCTGATGTGGGTGCTGCTCGACCGTGGCGATGCGGCGATCGTGCCGAGCCCCAGCTACCCGATCCACATCTTCGGCCCGCTCTTCGCCGGAGCGGACGTGCGCGAGGTGCCGATGCGCAGCCAGCAGGTCATCGACGACCAGCAGTACGCCGACGAGTTCTTCGCCAACCTCACGGCCGCGTACAAGCTGGGCTGGCCGAGGCCCCGCGTGCTCGTCGTGTCCTTTCCCCACAACCCGACCGGAGCGACGGTCGACAGGGCGTTCATGCAGCGGGTCGTCGACTTCTGCCGCGAGCGGGAGATGATCGTCGTCCACGATTTCGCCTACGCCGACGTCGGTTTCCAGGGTTACACGCCCCCGTCCATCCTCGAGGCCGACGGCGCGATGGAGTGCGCGGTCGAGCTGTACTCCATGACGAAGGGTTTCTCGATGGCCGGATGGCGCATCGCGTTCCTGGTGGGCAGCACGCCGGTGGTGCAGGCGCTCGTCAAGCTGAAGAGCTACCTCGACTACGGCACGTTCCAGCCGATCCAGATCGCGGCGACGGTGGCGATGAACGAGGCCGCCGACTACCCCCGCGAGGTCTGTGCGACCTACGAGAGCCGCCGCGACGCGCTGGTCGACGGCCTCGCCCGCATCGGATGGCAGATTCCGAAGGCCCGTGGGTCGATGTTCGTGTGGGCGCCGATCCCCGAGGCGTACCGCGAGATGGACTCCGTCGCCTTCTGCTCGCACCTGGTCCGCGACTGCAACGTCGCGCTCTCGCCGGGATCGGGGTTCGGTCCGGGCGGCGAGGGCTTCGTGCGCTTCGCGCTCATCGAGAACGAGCAGCGGATCGCGCAGGCGGTCCGCAACCTCCGCCACGGCCTGACGAGGCTCACGGCGTGAGCGCGGGCTACGTCCGCGGGCTCCACGAAGTGGCCGACGGCACGTGGGCCTACCTGCAGCCGGACGGCGGCTGGGGCTGGAGCAACGCGGGGCTCGTGGTCGGCGACGGAGCGTCGCTGCTGGTCGACACGCTGTTCGACCTGCGTCTCACGTCCGAGATGCTGTCGGCCATGGGCCCGGTCGTGCGCACGGCCCCGATCGCGACGCTCGTCAACACGCACGCGAACGGCGACCACTGCTACGGCAACCAGCTCGTGCAGGGCGCAGAGATCGTGGCGTCGGCCGCCACCGCCGAGGAGATGCCCGAGGTGCCGCCCGCGATGCTGGCCGCGCTGAACGCGGCTCCCGGCGAGGTCGGCGACCTGTTCCGACGCTTCTTCGGCGAGTTCGACTTCGCCGGCATCGAGTTGCGGCTGCCCACCCGCACCTTCGAGGGTCGGCTCGACCTCGACGTCGGCGGACGCACGGTCGAGCTGATCGAGGTGGGGCCGGCGCACACGCGCGGCGACACGATCGCCTTCGTCCCCGATGCGCGCACGGTCTACACGGGCGACATCCTCTTCATCGGCGGCCAGCCGATCGTGTGGGCGGGACCGCTCGAGAACTGGATCGCCGCCTGCGACCTGATCGCGGCGCTCGACGTCGACGCGGTGGTGCCGGGCCATGGGCCCGTCACCGACAAGGAGGGCGTGGCTCGCGTGCGCGACTACCTCGCGTGGGTGCTGGAGGAGGCGTCCGCGCGGCAGGACGCGGGCATCGACGCGTTCGACGCCGCGCGCGAGTTGGCGGCGGCCGTCGCGGCGGACCCGTCGCGGCCGTTTTCGTCGTGGAACGAGTACGGACGGATCTGCGTCAACGTCGACACGGTCTACCGGTCGCGCGACCCGCGCCACGCGAGCCCCGACGTCGTCGAGCAGTTCCGCCGCATGGCCGCCATCGAGTCCGCCCCGGACCGTTGACCGGCGGAGCCGCGGCCGCGCACGACGTCGCCATCGTCGGAGGTGGGCCGGCGGCTCTTGCGCTCGCGTCGGCGTGCGCAGGGCAGGAGCTCCGGACCGTGGTGGTCGCGCCGCCGGGATCGGACCGCTGGGCCGCCACCTTCGGCACGTGGGTCGACGACCTCGACTCGCGGTCGGATGCCGCGGCGCTGCGCACGTGCCTCGCGACGGTGTGGCCGGTGGTCCGGCTGGTCGGTACGCGCGAGCACCGACTGCGCCGGCCCTATGCACGGTTTGACAACGCGGCACTCGCTGCGTACCTGTGGCCGCAGGGTTCGGCACGGGTGGAGGGCTCGGTGACGGGGGTCCGCCGCGACGGCGATCTGCGGGTCATTGAAAGCGCAGATGGCGGGGAGGTCGTCGCGTCGCTCGTCGTCGACGCGACCGGCACGTCGTCGGTGCTCGCCGGTGCGCGCCGCGCCGTGGGTGAGCAGGTCGCGCTCGGGGCCTTCGTTCCATCGGCCGGGACGGTGGAGGACGGGTCGTTCACGCTGATGGACTGGTCCGACCGGGGTTGGGATGCGCCGCCCACGTTCCTGTACTCGATGGACCTCGGCGACGGACGCTGCCTGGTGGAGGAGACGTCGCTCGTGGGTCCGCCCGTCGACGAACGAGTGTTGTTCGGGCGGCTGTGTGCCCGCCACGGGTGGGCGTCGCTGCCCGACTGCGAGGTCGAACGGGTGTCGATCGAGATGGGCGGTGCACTGCCCGTACGAAGCGGCCTCGTCGCCGCCTTCGGCGCGGCGGCAGGTTACGTGCACCCCGTGACGGGCTACTCGGTGGCGGCATCGCTTCGCGCCGCACCCCGCGTCGCGTCGGCGATCGCGGATGCCCTCGCGTCTGGACGCTCCGGCGACGACCTCTGCGCCGCGACCTGGCGCGCCGTGTGGCCTCGGCCGCTGCTCGTCACCCGCGCCCTCCATGACTACGGCCTCGCGGCGCTTCTCCGCCTGGACCTGCACGGCATCCAGCGATTCTTCGACGCCTTCGTGTCGCTGCCGACGGATTCGTGGGCGCGGTATCTGCGCATCGACGCGCCGCCCGCGCAGGTGGCGGCCACCATGACCCGGTTCTTCGCCGCGCTCCCCTCATCCGCGAAGCTCCGTATCGCGTCGACGCCGCCATGGGCGGCCGTCCGGATGCGCCGGCGCTAGCCGTCGCGGCGTGGCGTGCGACGAAGTTCGCGCCGCAACACGAGTACCCACCCCGCGACCGCCGCGGCGCTGAACAGGATCCACTGGACCATGTAGCTGAGGTGTGGGCCGAGGTCGGAGCCCGGCAGCGCGACGGTGGCGAGCCGGGGATCGTCGGCGGGGGAGGATGCGACGAGGTCGAGTGACACGGCCGCGAGCGTGCCGGGGACCTGCGATGCGAGACGTCCGAGGTCGAGCCGTTGCACCTCGGTGAGCACGCCGCTCGCCGGGTCGGACACCTCGCCGGTGCGGCGCTCGTCCGAGATCCGCACACGTCCCGTCACTTCGACGCGGCCCGACGGCGGGGCGGAGGGCTCGAGGTCGAGGGGAAGGAACCCGCGGACGACGTAGACGAACGAGCCGTCCTCGAGCCGAAGCAGTGACACGGCGTTCGTGCCGGCGCGGCCGTCCTGCGACCGGTTGACGACGCGGAGGTCCGCCCCGTCGACGTACTCACCGACGGCGTTCGCGGTGCGCCACTCGGCGTCGGCGGGATCGAGGACGAGGAGGTCGGCGAGCGGCACGGCGGGGTCGCCCAGCCTCGCCGCCAGCGCGGCGTTGAACTCGCGCCTCGCCACGTGCCGGTCCCACTGCCACGCGGCGAGGTTCAGCATGAGCACGACCCCGAGGACGACCGCCACGGTGAGCAGGACGGTGCGGCGCGTCGCGAGTCGTGCGAACATGTCGTCATCACTGTACGGTCGCAATCCATTCGGAGCAGCGCGCAGACCGGTGCTCCCCGGGCGGTGCTCGTCTACGACGGCGAGTGCGCGTTCTGCCGCCGTTGCATCGGGGCGATGCAACGCTTCGTCCCGCGGGTTCCCCTGGCGGTGCCGTGTCAGTCCGCGCCGCTGGACGACCTCGGCCTGACGCGACGGGAGTGTGACGAGGCGGTGCAGTGGGTGCTCGGCGACGACCGGCGCTCGGGTGCACGCGCCGTCGCCGCGGTGCTTCGCAGGGGTGGCGGTCCGTGGCCCGTCGTCGGCGCGGTGCTGGGCGCGCCGGTGGTCAGGTCACTGGCTGCGGCGGTCTACCGGCGGGTGGCCCGGCGCCGTTCGTGCCTCGTTCAGCCATCCGGCCAGCCAGTCGAGCGCTGACGTCTCCCGCGCGAGCAACCCGTCACGGTGCTCGAGCCGCGGGTCCATGCGTGCAACGAGCCGCGGCCAGTCGCCGTGCGTGAATCCGGTGCAGATCCGAAGCGCGACCTCCAGGGTGGCGACCGGATCGCGGTCGTATCCGGCGAGCAGGGTGGTGACGTCGTGCTTGGTGAGCGGGCGTGCACGTGCGAGGTCGCGGATGCGCCGCCCGACGTGCGGGGCGAACCAGCCGGCGCACCGCTGCTGCAGGCCGGCATCGCTCCAATCGACGGCGCGCACCCAGCCGCGGCATGCGCGGTCGCCGCACCGGCACTCGAACTCGTCGTACGGCGCGGTGTCGGTGGTTGCGTAGTCGTAGGTGAGCTCGACGCCCGGCGCGAGGTCGCGCGCGGCCACGAGCTGGACGGCGTTCCTGAACCGGCATGTCGGGGCGCACGAGTGGTTCACCTGCTCGCCCGATTCGGCGTCGGGTGGGCCGACGAGGAACCGGTCGTCGTCCACCTGCAACGATCGTGCGCGGCGCCCGGCATCGAGGCCTGCAAGACCCCTCCAGTCCGTGGCGGTGCCGCCGAACGTCGCGACGAGCGTTCCCGCAGCGATCGGAGCGACGGCGACGGTTCCGGTGCCATGGCGCGCGGTCGGGGCGGGCCGTGCGGCGGGGGTGAGGAAGGTGTGCAGGTGCGGTCCGTTTCGTGTCCCGATGGTTGGGGACGGATAGCATCGTGCCATCGGCCGGCGACGGTCGACCAGCATCACGAGAGACCCACGTCACCGCGTGGTCCGGCAACCGGGGCGAGCCCACGGTGCCATCCCGCCTGTGGGCGGGGGATGTGGTCCGCTTCGCGGCGGGCAACGGGCCGGTCCGCACGGTTGGCGCAACCGAGGACACCATGGCCGACGACAACCTTCCTGCATCGGGAGCATGGTGCGTGGGCGATCCCGTCGGGAGCCGCCGCTTCATCACGGTGTCGCGGCCCGTCGCGCTTGATGCCGGCGGTCGTCTCGACGGGTTGTCGATCGCCTACGAGACGTGGGGGACGCTCAACGACGACCGGTCAAACGCCGTGCTGATCTGCCATGCGTGGACCGGAGACAGCCACGTCGCCGGACCCGCCGAGGATGGCCACCCGACGCCCGGTTGGTGGGAGCGGGTCGTGGGGCCCGGGCTTCCGATCGACACGGATCGCTGGTTCGTGGTCTGCAGCAACGTCATCGGCGGGTGCCAGGGCTCGACCGGTCCCGCGTCGCCGCACCCGGTCGACGGCCGTCCGTACGGGCCGCGGTTTCCGACAGTGACGGTGCGCGACATGGTTCGCGCACAGGGGCGGCTCGCCGACGCCCTCGGCATCCGGAAGTGGCACGCGGTGGTCGGCGGCTCGATGGGCGGGATGCAGGTGCTGGAGTGGGCAGTGATGTTCCCGGAGCGCGTCGGGGGCATCGTGCCGATCGCGTCGTGCGCGCAGTCGACGGCGCAGCAGATCGCGTGGGGCGCGATCGGCCGGCGCGCCATCCGGCTCGATCCGCGGTGGCGCGGGGGTGACTACTACGGCGCAGCCAACGGCGACGGTCCGACCGCGGGGCTGTCCATCGCTCGCATGGTGTCGCAGGTGACGTTCCGCAGCGACAACGTGTTCACGGAGAAGTTCGGGCGCTCGCTCCTCGACGGGGACGACACGCGCACGGGCATGGACCTGTGGGACCGGTTCGAGGTGGAGGGGTACCTCGACCACCACGGCGCGAAGCTGGCGCGGCGCTTCGATGCCAACAGCTACCTCGTGATCGGCAAGGCGATGGACCTCCACGACGTCGCGCGGGGGCGCACCGATCTCGCAAAGGCGATGCACCGCGCCACGATGCCGGCGCTCGTCATGGGCATCTCCAGCGACGTGCTCTATCCGACGTACCAGCAGCGCGAGATCCACGCGCTGCTCGGCGACCGGAGCCGCTACATGGAGATCGAGTCGCCGCACGGACACGACGCGTTCCTCATCGAGCACGACCAGGTCGGGCCGCCGATCGGACGGTTCCTCGCGGACGTGGCGGCGGCTCATGGGTAGTCTGGCGGTCGTGCAGGGAGCTGTTGCGACCGTCGCCCAGATCGACCTTGCGGTCGGGTTCGTCGCGGCGGGCTGCCTGATCGTGGGCATCGGCCTCGCCGTGGCGACCTGGCGACTCTGGGTGTCTGCGGCACCCGAGTCGCCGGCACTGGCGCCGCTCGAGATCATGAGTGAGGCGCCCTACCTGTTGGCCGACGAATCGGCGCGCGCGGCGCTCGTCGACGCGGTCCGCCCCGGTCCCGGCACGCCGCTGCCGCAGAAGCTGTCCCCGGAGAAGCTCGAGCGCCAGCGGGCGAAGCGCCAGCAGCGGGAGGCGAAGCGCGCCGCCAAGGCGGCACCGCCGCCGGCGTCGCCCGCGGCCCAGCCCACCCGCGTGGTGCGCGCACACGGCGCGCAGCCTGCGGTCCCGACGGAGCCTCGCGTGCGCCGTGCGCCGGTGTCGATCAGCACCGAGGTTCGCCGCACCTCCCGCGACCAACGCGACGACGACTCGGGCGGACGCCCGTCGATCGATCCGCTGCTCCGGTAGCGGCAGGCACAGCGAGGAGATTCGGCATGGCGTCGTTCGACCCGAACGAGATGGTGGCCCGCTTCAGGGAGCGCGCGGCGGCGGTCAAGCGCCGCCCGCTGCCGCCGGTGGCGGGGGAGGAGCGCCAACTCTTCATCGCGCAGGCGACGGCCGACTTCCAGGACTTCGCGATGATCGGCGACGCCGAGGCCGCCATCGAGGATGGCATCCTCGTGCTGCGCATCGACCTGCGCCCCAAGTGATCGGTCCGGCGGTCCGGTCGGGCTCGTTCCTCCGCGACGACCTGCCGCTCGTCGCGGCGCTGGTCTCGGTGGTGTCGTGGGGGGCGGGTCCGCTCGTGGTGCGAGGCATCACCGCGTCGACGCCGACCCTCATGCTCACGCGTCTGGCACTGTCGGTGCCGGTCATGGCGGCGATCGCGCTCGCGACCGGCGGACGCGTCGACCGGTCGGTCGTCCGTGCGACCGCACGGCCCGCCGTGTTCTTCTTCGGGTCGATGGCGCTGAGCTTCGAGTCGATCCGGCACACGTCGATCGCCAACCAGACGCTGATCGGGTCCCTGTCGACCATCGTGGTGATGGCGGTCGCACCGCGTTTGCTGGGCGAGCGGGTCGTGCCGCTGCAGGCGGTGCTCGCTGCGGCCGGATTCGCGGGCACCGCAGCGGTGGTGTTCGGGGCGGGCGACGGAGGCGGCGCACACCTGCTTGGCGACGCGTTGGCGCTGGGCGGCATGGTGCTCTGGGGCGCGTACGTCATCGCTGCCAAGCGGGCGCGCACCGCGGGCCGGAATGGGTGGGCCTTCCTCGCCGGCAATTTCGGGTGGTCGGTCGTCTACGGCGTGCCGTGGGCGGTACTGGGCGGGTTCGACCTCGGCCAGCTGGGGGCCGCCGATTGGGTGCTGGTGGTGACGATGGTGGTCGCGCAGGGCGTCGCGGCCCACGGTTTGCACGCGTGGTCGCTGCGCCACCTCGACGCGACCGTGTCGTCGCTGCTGACGCTGGGGTGCCCGGTGCTGTCGGCGATAGGTGCGTACGCGATCTACGACGAGCGCCTCACGGCGGTGCAGCTGGCCGGTGCGGCGGTCGTGCTCGCGTCGCTGGCCGGCGTCGCGGTGGTCGCCCGCCGCGCCCGTCCGGTGCCGCTCGTGGCT
>JBIIHV010000238.1:0-2582 GCA_044235415.1 Ilumatobacteraceae bacterium
GTCCGTCGCCCGACCGGCCACCCCCTCCGGTCGGGCGACGTCACGCACGGGCACGTCCGTGCGTCTTCCCACTGGACGGCAATTCCGCCGCCCACCGACACCAAGGAGCACACGCCATGACCACACCCGACCAGCCGGCCCCGCAGGGCCGCCGGCGCACCCTCATCTACATCCTCGTCGACCGCTCGGGCAGCATGCAGAGCATCGCCGCCGACGTCGTCGGTGGCATCAACGCCTTCTTCGACGCGCAGCGTGCGGTGGGCACCGACGGCGTGACGACGACGTTCGTCCAGTTCGACACGCAGGACCCGCACCACGTCGTCTGGGCGGGCCGCCCGCTCGCCGATGTGCAGCCGATCGGTCTGGGCGACTTCGTCCCGCGCGGCGGCACGCCGCTGCTCGACGCGATCGGCCGGACCATCGGGCTGGTCGACCGCGAGGTCGCCGAGGCGGAGGCAGCCGGAGCGGAGATCCTGGTCGAGTTCGCGATCGTCACCGACGGTCAGGAGAACGAGAGCACCGAGTTCCGGCTCGACGCGATCAAGCAGCTGATCGAGGACCGCCGCGCCAAGGGCTGGACGGTGTCGTACCTGTCCGCGGATGCGAACGCGTTCGGCGACGCCCAGCAGATGGGCATCGCTGCGGCCGACACGTCGGCCTTCGCGGCGACCGGGATCGAGGCGCGCAGCGTGATTACTGCGCTGTCCATGAGGATGACGACCCGCCGCGAGGCGTGGGGCGCGGGGGACGGCCAGACCGGCTAGCCGCCATTCGGTGCACGGGGTCCGTGACGCGCCAAACCGGCGTGTCGCGGGCCCCGTTCCGCGAACCGACCCGACCCGAGCCCGCCCCGCCCGATCCGACCACATCGACCGACCACATCGACCGACCACGAAGGAGGTCAACCATGAGTAAGCGATACCCAGCCCGCTGGTGGAAGACGTCGTTCGTCCCCGTGCGCGGCGCGGCGAACCGCAGGGACATCCTGCGGGTGTACGCCAACGAGCTCGGCGAGGAGGTAGTGATCCTCGTGGCGCCGCCGCAGGCGTTCCCGTTTCCGGGCGACCGCCGGCCGCTGATCACCCGTATCGACGACACGCTCTACGTGGCGATGAATGCCCGGGCCATCTCGCTCGAGGCGTGGGAGCGGTACGACGCGTCGGAGGCCCACACGCACGGCAAGAACTACGCCTACAACAACGCCCGCGCTGCCGCGATCGAGCGTGGGCTCGAGGCGGCGTACCAGTACTTCGGCTATCCGCACGAGGTCGTGGACTACGAAAAGCGCGACGCGATGCTGCGCAGGCGCGACACCCGGCGACCTGACGCGGCGGGCTAGCCGAGCTGCGCGCTCGCCGCCCGCGCCCTACTCGCCGGGTGCCGTGCCGCCGAAGGTGATGCGCAGCATCCGCCCGAGGTGGCGGGCCTCGGTGGCCACCGCCGCGAGCGTCGGGAAGGGCGACCGCGAGTCGTCGAACCGAACGTCGCTCCCGACCACGACCATGTTGTTGTCGAGCCAGATGCGGGTGGAGACGCGCGTCGCATTGAGCGCGTTCAACTCGCGCAGCAGGTCCTCGCTGGGTGCGACGCCGTGCAGCACGGTCGCCGTGCACCGCAGGACGGGCGCGTCTCCATCGAGCAACTGGAGCCGCATCGGGATGCCCCGGTACATCGCTGCGACGATGCCCTCTGAGTCGGTGCGGTGCTCGACGTTGCCGGACGACAGCGCCGCGATCAGCCGGTCGAAGTAGTTCGCCGCGCCCTTCGACCGCCGCGCGAAGTGCAGTGCGAACGAATCGCCCTCGATCGCGAGGAAGTCGCCGAACTTCGGGTCGAAGGACACCAGCACCTCGCTCCGCGGACTGTCGTCGATCTGCATCATGGAGAGGTGGGCGTCGAACGCGAGGATGTTCACCATGAACGAGCCGAGCCCGTCGGTCTCGGCCGTTGCCGACAGGACGACGTCGCTCGCGCCCATGTAGGCCCATTCGCGGAGCATCTCGATGCGCCCATGGTGGACCCGGATCGTCGCATAGGGCGGCTGAGCCGCCATCTCCTCGAAGTCGGTCGGGTCCATGGGCAGGTCGCCGATCAGACTGGCGATCAGCTTGAGGTCGTTGAACGGCAGCCGGGCACGCACGACGGCCTGTCCGCCGAACGTGCGGAGCCGGGGCGCCACGGTGCCGAGGGAGTAGGTGGCCTGAAGGTTCCCGTTGACCTCGATCGTGACGCCGCCATCGGCGACGTGCATCGTGCACTCGCCGCCGAGCGGCACCATCCGGTCGGCGGCTTGCACGACGCGACCGGGAAGCAGATACGTACCCGAGAACGCGTGCCTCCCGCCCCGGACCGTGGCGCAGACGTCGTCGGACGTGAGCTGCCAGGTCCTGCGGCCGTCGACGCAGGCGAGCAGGACGCCCTCGCCGTGCTCCTCCGTGGGGTGGAACGAATGGAGGTGCGACAGCACTGCGGCCAACTCGCTCTCCGGGATCGTCCCGAGGAACTCGGGCGCCCCGGTCATACGCCCGCCGACTCGGTCGACTCGGTCGACTCGACCCGGTTGGCATCGACCGTGATGCGCG